>DATFVD010000358.1:0-8888 GCA_035260505.1 Terriglobales bacterium | reverse complement strand
CCCGGCGGTGAAGCATTCTTATGCCATCTTTAGCGTGAGTTATTGAGGCCAAAAAAAAACGCCCTAAGCCGTTAAGCTCAGGACGCCTTCCGGCAGCCCTCCCCCAGAACTGCCAAACCACCTGCTCATCCTATGTCCGCTTGGACCCACTGTAAATATCACTTTCGTAATGTAACGTGTGAGAATAAGTACTACGGTTCATGCGCTGAAGTAACCTCCACCTCGCCGTGCCAATGAGTTCTATCTGTCTGAAAGCAGAAGATAAAACTCATCACTAAGGGCTACCGCCAGCCCTGTTACTCGCCCATCAGAACGCAAGCCCCCGGTGCCCTGAGCGAACTCCACGGCGCCGAAGCTCTCACCCGCACGCTACAGCCCCGGCCCCTCCGGATACGCCGGCAAATCCGGAGGCCGCGACGGCAGTTTTTTTGGATTCCCCTTTATCTGCTCCATTAGCATCTCGACCGCTTTTTCCAGCTGTGGATCTTGGCCCTTCAACACCGCGTCCGGTGGATTGTCCACCACCACGTCCGGCTGCACGCCGCGGTTCTCAATGAGCCACTTGCTGTCGAGGCCATACAAAGAAAATTCCGGACGCGTGATGTACCCGCCATCCATCAGGGGAATATTTCCTCGAATACCGCGCACTCCGCCCCACGTCCGCTCCCCGATGAGTGGTCCCAGCTTGTATTGCTTGAAGAAGTAACTGAAGAAGTCCCCATCGGACGCGGCGTAGTGATTGGTCACGCAGGCCATGTATCCGTAGAAGACATTTGCCGGGAGCGTGCCCGGCTCCCAGTTGCGCGCCGGACTCATGGCGGCCAACACGCGCCGCAATCGCGCAAAGATAAGCTGATCCACAAAGCCGCCGCCATTGTAGCGGACATCAAAGATGATGCCTTCTTTCCGTATCTGGGGGAAGTACTGCTTGACGAACTGGTTGAGTCCTTCGTCGCCCATATTGGGCAGATAGACATAGCCGATGCGGCCGCCGCTGGCCGCGTCCACTTTCTTGCGATTGGTCTCGATCATGTTCAATTCGCGCAAGCTGTACTCGTCCCCAATCGGCTTCACCACCACCTTACGGGCGCCGTCCGCCGCAGCCTTGGAATTGACGGTGAGGGTCACGACTTCGTTAGCCGTGTTCACCAGCAACTCATCAGGAGTCTGGGGAGCGCGCAGCGCCCGCCCGTTAATCGCGACAACATAATCACCTTCCTTAACATTGACACCCGGTTCGGTCAGGGGAGAGCGAGCATGCGCGTCCCAGTTCTCACCGAAGAAAATCTTCTTGATCCGGTACATGCCGCTAGCCGGATCAGCCTCAAAATCCGCGCCCAGCAATCCGACGTTCACCGGGTGCAGATCCGGAAAGTCGCCGCCGCCAACATAGGTGTGCGAATTCGATAATTCCCCGATCATCTCGCCCATAACGTAAGTCAGCGAATAGCGATCGGCCACATAGGGAAGCAACTGAGCATACTGATCTTTCGTCTTCTGCCAATCCACTCCGTTCATCGAGGCTTCAAAAAAGTAATCGCGCTCCTGCCGCCAGACCTCGTTGAAAATTTGCTTCCATTCCTGCGGAGGATCGACCTCAACCCGCATCCCGTCCAGTTTGAGCGCGCCATCTCCGGTCTTATGCGGCGCGTCCGGGGGCTTGGCATCGATAATCCCAACCGGCCCGTCGCCCTCGGCGCGGTACAACAGCTTCGAGCCATCATTTGAAAGTGCGAAACGATCCGCGCCTTCCAACAGCACTTTGTCTTTGCGTTCCTTCAAATCGTAGACATGGATCGACGGAGTTTCTCCGGGGAGAGGTCCTGACAGCCCCGCAATCGGAGAAGTCGAGTAGTAGATGGCTTCTTTGGAAGCATCCAGGTTGCGAATCACCGCGGGTGGAACGGCTAAGGCTACGATCCGGTTCTGGATGCCGTCGAGATCAATGCGAAAAACTTTCGGAGGCTCTTTGGTTTCCGTCTGCACCGCTTTCTCTTCCGGCTTCTGTTCCGGTTCCTTTTTGGTGGGCGGTTGCTTCCCCTGCTTTCCTTTCTTCTCCAACTCGGGCACCGGTATTGGTGCCGCCGGCTCTTCGCTCTTCACCTTCACCTCATCGCTCAAAGTGGGAAAGGGAGAAGGTTCGTCCGCGGTCAGCGTGACCACGTAAACGCGAGTCGTTTTTGGATTTGCAAACTCAAAGTCGATGTTGCCCAACACTTCGTTATAGTCACGGTCAGAAAGAAAATACAAATATCGCTTGTCACGATCGAACACCGCGGAGTAACTATTAGTGAGCGTTGACGTCACGGCGGTGATCTTATGGTCGGCTAAAGCGTACAGATACACCACCGAGTAGCCGGACTCTAAATTCTTGTCGTAAGCCAGCCACTTACTATCCGGAGACCAGCTGTAATTCAGAATCTCACCGTATTTAGCGCGATCCACTTCAACCGGCTTTTTTTCCTTGACGTCGACATACCAGAGTTTTAGGTCCTTATCGGCCCAGGCAATCTTCGAGCTGTCCGGAGACCACGCCGGCTGGAACATGAAACCCTTGTGTCCACTGGTGATCTGCTGTTCAGCCGCCAGGCCGTCTTGCGGAGCAATGTAGATCTCATCTTCGCCGGTGCGATCTGAAATGTAGGCGATCCATTGTCCGTTCGACGACCATGACACATTGTGTTCACGAGCACCGGGAGAATTCGTCAGGTTGCGGATGCTTCCATCCTTCGCCGGAACGGTAAAAATATCTCCGCGCGCCCCGAAGACAGCTCGCTTTCCATCGGGTGCAATGTCGAAATCAGTGATGTGCTTGCTCGCGCTCACCCAGTGCCTCATGGCCTGATCGTGCTCTCCATTTACATAGATGGTCAGTTTTTTCGCCTGTCGCGTTTGCAAGTCGAATGTATACAGGTAGCCGCCATTTTCGAAAATAATCGCGTCCGGGCCCAGACTCGGCCACATGACATCAAATTCGTCGAACTTAGTAAGTTGCTCGACCTGCTTGCTATTCTGGTCATAGCTGTAGAGATTGAGCCGGTGTCCGGGTCCGCGATCGGAGGTGAAATAAATCGTGTTCCCGCGCCACATCGGAAAAGTGTCTGTATACTCCGTATGCGGGATGACCTGATCGACGGCATTATTCTTGATGTCGTAGATCGTAATATCCTGCGCCATGCCTCCCGTATAGCGCTTCCACTGCCGGAAGTTGCGGAAGATTCGGTTGTAGGCGATCTTTGTGCCGTCCGAAGAGAAAGAAAGCAGGCCGCCCTCATCCATGGGCATGGGCCGAGGCAACCCCCCGTCGATGCTCACCGTGTAGGGACGTTTGATCCAGCCGTTCGAGGCGTCGCGTCGTGAGAGGAACACGATGCTCTTACCATCCGGAGTCCAGCCGATCACCTGGTTGAGCACACCCATGCGGTCGCTGAGCGGCTGGGCCGATCCCTGGTAGAAGGTCAGTTGCTTCGGTTGACCGCCCTCGGACGGCATTACATAGACGTTAAAGTTGCCATCGTATTGGCCCGTGAATGCCAGCCACTTTCCGTCCGGCGAAAACTTCGGAAATAGCTCCCGTCCAGGATGCGAGGTGAGGCGGCGGGCTGTGCCTCCCGAGCTTGACGCCAGCCAGAGATCACCACCGTACATGAATGCGATTTTGTCTTTATAGATGTCGGGGAAACGCAGGAGTCGTCCTTCTTGCGCTTCCTGCCCCAGCATCAGGCAGGCACAGCCGATGACACAGCCGGCCACAACAAAGGCGAAAACATTTCGGATGGAAATCATGAAGGATCCTCTTTGGGGGACTTGATTGCGGAACTTACTAGCGGAGAAACCCATTTTCGACAAGCGGGATTGTAGCAGCTTGCGCGCCGCTGCTCGAACACTAAATCCGTCTCACTGGCGTTGGGTATGGGCGGATGCTCGCACGGCGTCCTGGCAAGCGTGCGCGGAGATCAACACTTTGTTGAAAGCTGTATCTGTGCGGAGTTTTGCCAGCAGAGGATCGGAAAGCAGATTTTCGTACGCGCAATAGTTCTGCTCGACCGCGCTCTGGAGCATATGGAAAGCTGCTTGTTTCTTGCCACAGAAAGCGAACAGAGCTCCCTGGTAGTACCACGTCTCAGGGTCGGGATCGCTGGGCAGACTGGTTTCAGCTTCGTGTGCCATCCGGTCCAGGTCCGCCGCTGGTCGTAACTGCAGACAAGACTCCAGCAGATCACGGTGATAGCGAGGCGTGGTCGGCATGCGCTTCACCGCGTCGCGTGCTTCCGGAATCTTCCCCTCACGCAAAAGAATGGATGGCGCCGCATAGGCAGCCCACTCCGAACCCGCATCGAGACGGACGAAATCCGCCGCCCGTTCAGGGTTGCCCATCTCCATGAACACCCAGGCGCAGGAACGAAACGCATAGTTAACGGGATCGAGCGTCAGGGCTGTGTTACATTCACCGGCCGCTTGCTCCAGCATCCCGGCATACCGGTATACATAGCCGATCACAAAATGGGCCTCGGCGCTATCCGGACGACGCTTGACCAGCGCCTGTGCCGCCTCGTATGCCTTGCCCAGTTCGCCTCGCTCGACGCGATTGGTAATCAGTTGTCCAGCGGCAACGATCCGATTCGGATCAAGCTCTATCGCACGTTCGCAGGCTTTGTTGGACCGCTGGAACATCGGCTCGCCGCCATCGGAATAGTCCGCGTCATAGTAGCAACGCACCCCGAGCTGTTCCCAGGCAGGGGCGTAGGTCGGATCCGTGTCGACAACATGCTCCAGAACCGCGATGGCATCCTTATTTGGCCCCGCATCATGCGGCAGAGCCACGCTATGCAGGTAAAGATCGTAGGCCTCCGCATTCTTGGGACGTGTGCCGGTATCGAGAAAACCGCCGGCTACACCGAGCGCCGGCAGCAACCCTTGACGTATCTGGGCAGCCATCTGCGCTTGCAATGCGATCAGGTCCTGAGCCGGCGCGGTCACATTGGTCTGCCACAAAAGCTTGTTGCCCTCCACCTGGATCGCTTCCAGCGTAATCAGAAGGCGGTTGCCTTGCTTCAGAAAGTGGCCGGTAATAACGTTGGCGACGTGCACTTCCTTGCCCGCCAGTTGCGGATCTACGTCGTTGCCCACAAACTTGCGCGTGATCGCGGATGGCCGGACGTCAAGCGTCCGGGTGTAGGTGAGCGTGTTGGCTATCTCATCGGCCAGCGCGAAGCGAAGAAACTCCACGCTGATGTCGGCATTCATGTTCTGCAGCGGCAGCACCGCAATCGTGTTCCTCGGCACGCCACCGCCCGCCATTTTCCGCTGCTTGAGCCACCACGCTCCGACCGCGACCAAAACCATGAGCAGCACCGCGCTCACCGCCACCAGAAGATAAAGTGAAAACTTGCTGGTGGACGCCTGAAATGTATTGGTGGCAATGCGATAAGGCAAGGCGGGCCGCCGCGCCCCCGTCTTGGTTAGCCCCGATTCCGTTTCCTTCCGCAAGGACTGGAGATCGCCTTTCATCGCCAGCGCGCTCTGGTAGCGATGTCCCCGGTCTTTCTCCATCGCCCGGCCGATGATGCCTTCGAAGTCTCGAGGGAGCGCTGGGTTGAGTTGAAGTGGAGAAACCGGCTTCTGGTTCAGGACCGCGTCCAGCGTCGTAATCACGTTGCCGGTGGCAAAGGGCTTTTTGCCGGTTGCCATTTCGTAGAGCACTACTCCAAACGAGAACAGATCGCTCCGCGGATCCAGTTCCTCGCCGCGCGCCTGCTCCGGAGACATGTAAACCGCCGTTCCCGGAATTACCCCCATCGCGGTCAGCGAGTCTTCCATCGCTGCGTCGCTCGATCCCGGGTCGCGCGCCGATTTCGCCAATCCGAAATCGAGGATTTTTGTCTGACCGCTCTGGGCCACAAAAATATTTGCCGGCTTGATGTCGCGATGAATGATCCCCTTCGCATGGGAAGCGGCCAAAGCGTCCGCCACCTGGATGCCGATGTCGAGGATCTCATCCACTTCCATCGCCTTTCCCCGGATACGCTCCTTCAGGCTCACTCCTTCCAGCTTCTCCATCACAATGAAGGGATGTCCGCCGTTGTCTTCGATATCGTGGATGGTGCAGATGCCGGGATGGTTCAGCTGTGAAGCGGCGCGAGCCTCGCGCACGAAGCGGTCGAGCGACTT
Organism: Terriglobales bacterium; assembly: GCA_035260505.1. Lineage (GTDB taxonomy): Bacteria > Acidobacteriota > Terriglobia > Terriglobales > Acidobacteriaceae > Acidiflorens. Next base: position 2,717 of record DATFVD010000358.1, on the reverse strand, counting down.
GCGGTCGTGGACCATCTCCTCGGGAATGAACTTGAGGGCGACGTGGCGGGCCAGTCGCGTGTCTTCCGCCTCATACACCACGCCCATGCCACCACCACCGAGCTTTCCAACAATGTGATAGTGGGAGACTGTCTGGCCGATCATTCCGGGCCCTCAGTGCCGTCGGCGGCTATGTTAGGCCGCTGGCGAAGCCCCGGTCAACTCTCTGTTCCTCTTCGGATGATTGTTGGCAATTCCCAGCCGCAGCCCGCTAAAGCATCTGGCTCCGTTTGCCGACTCTCTATAGGTATCGTTGGATGCACGGGCCAGCCAATTGACAGCCTCAGGCAACCTCCTGGTCGTATGATGGCAGGGTAAAGGTTTCATCGGCACTGACCTGCCAACAGAGGCGAGAATGAGCGACCGCTCAGTCTTTGGCACAGCGGGGTTTGGCGCAGCAGAGGTCGGAGGCTCAAGACTCATGCATGCCTTGGTGGTCGATGATTCCGCTGTCTACCGCAAACTGATCGGCGATCATTTGCACAACTGGGGTTTTGGCGTCATCCCCGCGGAGACCGGCTCCGAAGCTTGGCGAATCCTCGAGCAGCCCGATGCTCCCAAACTCGTTCTTCTCGATTGGGTGCTGCCCGATCTGGATGGCATTGAGCTATGCCAGCGCATTCGTCTGGCAGGAACGTCCGGTCCTTACGTCTACGTCATCCTGCTGACTAGCAAAGAGGGCCGCCAGAACATGCTCGATGCCATGCAGGCCGGTGCGGACGACTATCTGGTGAAGCCCTTTGATGAGCTGGAATTGAAGGCACGCCTGCTGGTCGGTAAACGGATTCTTGACCTGCAGGAAGAACTGGTTTCCGCTCGCGAGTCCATGCGCCGCGCCGCCACCCACGATAACCTCACCGGATTGCTCAATCGCGGAGAGGTTGTCGCCATGCTCCAACGGGAATTGGAGCGGGGGCGCCGGGACCAGAAACCGCTGGCGGTGATTCTTGGCGACATCGACCATTTCAAGAGCGTGAACGACACCCTTGGCCACCTTTTTGGCGATGAGGCGCTCCGGGAAGTCGGCCGGCGGCTGCGCGCACAGCTCCGGGTCTATGACGGTGTTGGCCGATATGGCGGAGAGGAATTTCTGCTGATTCTCCCCAACTGTGATTTGCCCAACGTTCTGCTGCGCGGCAACCAGCTGCGCGAGGTCATTGGCAGTACACCCGTAGTCTGTTCGGGCAAGGAAAAACTCGTCACCATGAGTATGGGCGTCGCTGTAGCTACTTGCGATGGGAAAAATGACGTAGAAATGTTGTTGAATCATGCCGACGCCGGCCTCTATGCGGCCAAGGAGAGCGGCCGCAACCGGATCGAACACTTCACCCCCGCCGCCAAGAAGACCGCGGCCGGCCGCGCGCGCAAAAGCGAGAAGCCATCTCCCAAGTGAATAAGTGAGTGGAAGAGATAAACTCTCGTGATCTTCAGGGAGCCGAACGGCCTAGGAAAAAACTGCTGCGGTTTCTTTACATGGTAACGAAAATGACCCCGCCCCGGCTGGCGGTTGCGTTTCTGCTAGCTGTGCTGCCGCAATTGCTAGGCCAGTCTTCGAACCGGATTCACGCGATACGACCGCTCGAGTATACGTTCAAGATTGTTCGAACGTTCCCTCATGACCCCACTGCTTTTACGCAAGGCCTCGCATACCGGGACGGGTTTCTATACGAAGGCACCGGCCTCAAGGGCCGATCCTCGCTTCGCAAAGTTCGTCTCGAAACCGGAGCCGTCGTTCAACGAGTTGACTTGGCGCCAGAGTTTTTTGGCGAGGGCATTACTCTGCTCAAGAATGAAGTCGTACAGCTTACTTGGCAGTCACAAACAGGATTCATCTACAACGTGAGCGACTTTCGCTTGTTGCGTCGCTTTTCGTATCCAGGGGAAGGATGGGGTCTCACAACGAATGGCAAAAGCAATGAAATCTTCATGGGTGACGGAACGCCTGAGATCCGCGTTCTGGATAGCATCACGCTTGCGGAAAAACGACGGTTTACAGTTCGCGACGGGGATACTCCCATCAATCAGTTGAACGAACTAGAGTTCGTAGATGGAGAGATTTTCGCCAATGTCTGGCAGACCGATCGAATTGCCCGCATCTCGCCAAAGAGCGGAGCGGTCGTCGGGTGGATTGACCTCACGGGACTTCTAAGTCCTATCTATCGCCTCGAACCCGGCGCAGTGCTAAACGGAATCGCCTACGATTCAAATCGAAAGCGTCTTTTTGTGACCGGCAAATTGTGGCCAAGCATCTTCGAAATCCGGCTCGTCCCCAAACATTCCAAGTAGTATCTAAACTAGCCGTACTGGTTGCTAAAATGTTGCCCAACCTTACAGCCCGCATCAAGCAGTGCGCGCGCGACGCCGGCTTCGATCTCTGCGGCATCGCGCCGGTCCGCAACTTCGCCGAGTTGCAGGCTTTTCCCGTCTGGATCGCCGATAGCAAGCACGGCGAAATGAAGTACATGGAAGCGCGCGACGAGGCCGGCGAACTCAAGCGCGCGTCGCTCGCCCGGGTCGCTCCCTGGGCGCGCAGCGTGATCGTGTGCGCCATCAACTACAACACCGGGCATCCGTACTCGACGCAGGGGCAAAGCGAAAACGCGAACCGAGGCTGGATCTCGCGCTACGCCTGGGCCCAGGAGGATTACCACGACGCCGTAATGCGCCGCCTGAAGCAG
>DATFVD010000357.1:0-8317 GCA_035260505.1 Terriglobales bacterium | reverse complement strand
TCCCAAATCAATCCGCATCCCCCGCAGCTTCACTTCCCCGTCCACTCGCCCCAGATACTCGATCTCCCCATCCCTCCGCCACCGCCCCAGGTCCCCCGTCCGATACAACCTCTCCGATTCCTCCGGCGCGATCGGATTCTCCACGAAACGCTCCGCCGTTAGCTCCGGCTGTCCCCAGTACCCCAGCGCCAGCCCGTCTCCGCCCACATAAATCTCCCCCCGCACTCCCACCGGAACCGGATTCCGATTTTCATCCAGCACGTACACCTGCGTGTTGCTGATCGGCTTGCCGATCGGCACCGTCGCGCCGACATCTTCTTCTCCCACCTCGTGCCAGGTCACGTCCGCCGCCACCTCCGACGCACCGTAAATGTTCAGTAGCGTGACCTCCGGGAAGCCCTGACGGAAGCGCCGCACCAGTTCACCATTCAGCACTTCTCCGCTGCACGACCACAGTTTCAATCGTGGCAACCGTTCCCGCAGTTGCGGAGCATGGTCGAGCAAAGCCCGCAGAAGCGATGGCACCAACACGATCCGGGTCACTCCTTCTCCGGCCAAACTCTGCAGCAGTTCTTCCGGATCACGCACCACCTCCGCCGGCAATATCACACTCGGAATGCCCGCCAGCAGCGGTCCGAAGATCTCCCATACCGAATCCACGAATCCCAGATTCGTCTTCTGGCAGCAAACCTCGTCCCCATGAAACGGATACCGTTCCCACATCCACCAGAACCGATTGATCGCTCCGCGATGCGTCCCTTCCACCCCCTTCGGCTTCCCGCTCGATCCCGATGTGTACAGCACGTAGGCTGGATCCCCGGAGTCAACGGGCGTCGACAAATCGTCCACGGTTTCTCGCGCGATCCTGTGCCAGTCTGTGTCCAGAGTCACCGTTTTTGCATTGCGAATAGGAAACTTGTCGAGCACTCCTCCTTGCGTCACTACTAATGTGACCTTCGCGTCCTCGATCTCAAACTGCATGCGATCAATGGGGTGAGATGGGTCCAGGGGTACATAAACTCCGCCGGTCTTCAGGATGCCAAGCAGGCCCACTACCATGTCGAGCGATCTTTCGACACATAATGCGACCCTGGTTCGCCGCCCCGCCCCCATTTTCTGCAGGAATCGAGCGAGCTGGTTACTGCGCTCTCGCAGCTCTCGAAAACTCAGGCAGCTGTTCGCATCCCGCAGCGCCACCCGCTCCGGCGTTCGTTCACATTGCGCGTCAAAAAGCTGATGAATGGTTGCGTTTTGCGGGTAATCGGCTCGCGTCCGGTTCCACTCCACCAACGTCTGGCGCGACTCACTGGGCGTCAGAAGAGGCAATTTCGATACCGCAAGACCCGGATTCGCCGCCGCTCCTTCCAGGAGCGTGCGCCAATGTTGAATCAGGCGGCTGATCATATCCGCTTCGAAGACGTCCGGGTTGTATGTAACTGGACCGACAATTCCCTCAGTTCTCTCGTCCACGTCTATATACAAATCGAGCTTCGACGCGCCGGTTGGAATGTCAGATTGAGCCGCACTCCATCCACCGTCGACAGTGGGAATCGGAGGCTCGACTGAGATCGCCACTTGAAAAAATGGATTGCGGCTTGGATCGAGAGTGGGCCGAATGGCTTCGACCAGTTTTGTAAGAGGTATATCGCTGTTCGAGAGCGCACCCAGAACTGTTTCCCGCACGCGCGCCAAAAGCTCCTGAAATGTGGGGTCCCCTGCAACATCGATTCGAAGTGACAGGACGTTCACAAAGCATCCCGGCATCTTCTCCAATTCAGGAAGCGCGCGGCCAGCGGTAGGGGCGCCAAGAATAATATCGGTCTGACCGGTATAACGGTGCAGGACCGAAGCCAGGCCTGCGACCAGGATCATGAATATTGAAACTCGCTGCTCCTGGGCTAGAGTTTTCAGATTCTGGAGTAGCTCCTTCGACATCACCGCTGTCTCAATCTCTCCGCGGTAAGTTTGGAGCACCGGGCGGAACCGATCACTGGGCCATGCGAGTACGGGTAATTCACCTGCAAGCTTCTTCTCCCAATAAGCTAACTGTTTCGCAATCACCTCCAGTTTCGGCAGTTCCCTTTGCCAGATCGCGTAATCGGCATACTGGATGCCGGGCTCAGGGAGCGACGAAGACTGGTTGCGCGAGAAGGCGCTATAAATCGCATCCATCTCAGGCAGGAACACCTGATAGGCAGTTACACCATCGAATATCAGCTGGTGAAAAGTCAGAAATAAGCGATGGTCACACTCGCCCAGTCTCACCAACATCGCTCGCAGCAGCGGACCCTCTTTGAGGTCGAACGGCGCCCGCGCCACTTCGCGAGCGATTCGCACAGCTTCTCGCTCACGTCCAAATTCTGGGATCTCCCGCAGGTCTACGAGGGGCAGTCTGAAGCCGGCTTCAGCGGCATGAATGACCTGCACCGCTTGGCCTTCACGCAGTTCGAAAGTGGTTCGCCAGATTTCATGACGCCGGATAATTTCAGCGAGCGTCCGCTCCAGCGCGGCCAGATCCAATGGGCCTGTACGGCGGATGGTCAAAGTTTCGTTGTAAACCGGAACTTCCGCCGGAGTTACTTGGCCGTGAAGCCAAACCTGCTCCTGGGTGAGCGACAGAGGTGCCGTGTTTCCTCGCGGGCGAGGAGTAATGTGAGTCTGGTCCTGCCTGGGGATCGCCGCATTCCCGCTCAGGTACTTTTGGAGGAGGATGCGCTTCGCGTCTGACAGATGCGAGAGTTCAGGCATCAGGCGGCACTCCTGGCGTATGGCCGTGTGGAGCAGCCAGTTCGAAACAAGAAGGTGGCTATTCCCGTTATGAAGGTCTCTACAGACATATAGTTTCAAAGATACCCTGCAAGTCCTGCAGCACGCGTTTGACAGTCCCAATCTCGAAGAGACCGGGATTAAATTGAGCACGACCAATGATCCCGTCAGGTCTATCAATGAATGCCAGGTAAAGGGGCCAGGGAGAACCGCCACTATCGACATCCATGGATGTCACGCTCCATGCCAGACCAAAGTGCGGAGTGGGAGGCTGCAATGAAATTGCTACGTTGAAAAATGGGCTAGGGCCGGAGCCCTCCTGGCCCTCCAGTGCTCGCGCGAGATGTTCAATCGGAACATCATCGTTGGACATCGCGTCCAATAATACGCTGCGCGCGTGACGCAAAAGCTCACTAAACGTCGTAGGCGAACCGCAGTTCAGGCGCAGCGCTACCGGGTTCAGGAAGTATCCAAGCAGATCCATCACTTCGCTCTGTTTTCGGCCGGAAGGAGAAAGTGTACCGAGAACAACATCTCCATCCTTTTCGTCGCGATGCCTTGCGTAGCGAGGCTTTTCGTAGCGATGGATGACAGTGGCAAGGCCCGTTAGTAACACGAGGAAGAGGGTGCTATTGAGTCGCCTGCTCACATCCCTAATTGTAGCGCTCAGCTGTGGAGAGAATGCAAACGGATGGATACGTCCGTCAAAAGATTGAGCGATCGAGTTAGGTTTCTCCGTCGGCCAACCGGACACAGGCAAGTTACTTCCCAGTTGCTCCCGCCAGTAGTTAACCTGTGTCGCCTCTTCCTCCTTCAAACACTCCCGCTGCCACCATGCGAGGTCAGCGCATTGAAGTTTTAATTCCGGCAAGGGCGAAGGTTGGCCAGCCAGAAAAGCCTTGTAGTGGGCGGCCAGTTCGGAAGGATATATCTGGTACGCCGACCTGCCGTCCACAACTATCTGGTGTATGACAAGAAAAAGGCGGTGGTCCTCGTCGCTCATTCTCACCAGAATAGGACGGAGTAACGGACCTTTGTTCAGCTGGAATGGACGGCGGACGTCCTCACTGACCAATCGAACCGCCTCCGCCTCGCGCTCCGTTTCACCCAGTCCGCGTAGATCTATCCTGGAAAACTGCATCGGCCGATGGGCATGGACGATCTGAACCGGCTGCCCGGCCTTTGTTTCAAAGCTGGTGCGCCATGCTTCGTGGCGCCGGATGATCTCATTGAAGCTCCGCTCCAGAACATCGGGGTCCAGTGGGCCGAGCATGCGGATCGTAACGCACTCGTTGTAAAGTGGAGGGTCTCCCGCGAGCTCGAGGTCGCGAGAGTAGAGTTGCTCCTGCACTAGGGATAGAGGAGCCGGGCTCTCCTGCGGCCTACGTCCGATCTTGGGCGCGGATGAAACACGTCCTCTGGCATATCGGTCGAATAGAATGCGTTTCGCGTCCGATAACTGGCTGAGTCCCTGCATGTCTACCTACGCCAAGGTTCTATAAGTCAAATGTTAAGTTACCGTAAAGGTAATCGGTAACCCAGTCAGTCCGCGTAACCCCAGATTGTGCCGCCATACGAGCGGTATTGATGTATCCAAACTCAAGCCAGGTAAGCGCCGTAAAATCGTCTCGAATGCTATTTGCCCCTCCATCCGTGCCAGGGCGGCGCCGAAGCAAAAGTGTGCGGCCCATCCGAATGCCACGTGGCGATTGTCCTTGCGGTCGATATCCAGCCGGTCGGGTTCAGGAAATCGCTCAGGATCGCGATTGGCGGCGCCCATGACTGCGATGACGGCCTGGCGCTTGCGGATCTGCTTTCCGCCGAGCTCGACATCCGCGGGAGCGAGCCGCGCCGTATGTTGGCTTGGACTCTCGTAGCGCAGCAGTTCTTCTACAGCTGACGGAATAAGCGAAGCATCGGCGCGCAGGCGTTCCCTGGCTTCAGGATTGCGCAGCAACGTAAGCATCCCGTTGCCGATGAGGTTCGTTGTGGTTTCCTGTCCACCGACCATCGTGACGATCAGGTTGGCGATGATTTCGTCTTCGGTCAACTTCGCGCCGTCCACACTGGCGGCCATCATCGCGCTGACCAAGCCGTCCCGTGGCGTGAGCCGCTGCTCCTGCATCGCCGAACGGAAGTACGAACTTAGATCCTGCACACTGCGCAAGATTCTTGGAAAACGGTCGGGATTGTGCTGGAAATTGCCCAGCATCTCGGCAAAATCCGCCGACCATTCTTTCAGTTGCTCATGGTCCGCCACCGGTACGCCGAGCAGTTCAGCAGTCACAATGGCGGGCGCGGGGCTCGCGAAGTCGGCAACCAAATCCATACGTCCGTTTGCAGCCACCCGATCCAGCAAATCATCCATGATCTCCTGGATATGCGAGCGCAAGCGTTCCACCCTGCGCACCGTGAACGCGGCCGAGGCGAGAGCGCGCAAGCGGGTGTGATTCGGAGGATCGAGAAAAAGCATCTGCCGCACCATGACCTCGGCAATCGGATTCAGCGCTGCCATGCCCATTGTGCTCAGCTGCTCAGGAGTTGGAGTGCGATCGGCTGAGTAATGATGGAGGACATTGATCACGTCCGCGTACCTGGTCACAACCCAGGCGTGCAGAAAGGGATCCCAATGCACCGGATCTTCGTTGCGTAGCCTGTGGTAGAGAGGATACGGGTCGGCCAGCACTTCAGGATCCAGGAGATGGTAAAGGCTAAGCACCTTCTCCTTCTTCGGAGTGGCTTCTGGAGGACTAACTCCCGGCGCGCTGACGCCCGGCGCTGTCGTCATTGACATTTCCTAATCCCCTTCTGCTGACGACGCAAGCAGGCGCTGTGCTTCTTCTTCACTCATGGCTGCGAATCTGGCATGAATGAGTTTCTCGATTTCAGCAGACATGCCGCGGGGGGTCGGTTCCTCAAATAAGCACCTCAAAGAGAGTTCCACTCCGAAATTTTCGCGGATCTTCGTGATCAATTGCGCGCCCATGAGCGAGTGTCCGCCAAGCGTAAAAAAATTGTCTTCGCTCCCGACGCGCTCCACCCCGAGAAGACCTGACAAGACAACACGTAAATGCTCCGCGATCGGAGATTCAGGCGCTTCGAGCGAATCGTCTCGGAGGATATTCTCGGTGGTCGGCTGGGGAAGCGCTGCCCGATCCAATTTTCCGTGCGGCGACAAAGGCAACTGAGTGAGCTGCACGAACGCGGATGGCAGCATGTGGGATGGGAGATGAGCACCCAGGAAATTTCTGAGATCGCTGGGCTGGGGCGGCGTATCCGTCGTCGGCACAACATACGCAACCAGGCGCTGGTTCCCTGAAGGATCTGAATAGGCCCAGACAAAGCTCGCCTCTATCTCCGGATGACGTTCAAGCACTGTAATGATTTCCTGAGGCTCGATGCGGTGACCCATCACCTTGATCTGGTCATCGATGCGTCCCATAAAAGCGATCTGACCATCGGGCAGAAGACGCACGAAGTCACCCGTTCTATATAAACGGGCGCCCGGATCTCCGCTGAAGGAGTCGGGTATAAACCTCTCGGCAGTTAGCTCCACAGCATTCAGATAACCTCGCCCCACGCCTCGTCCGCCAATCAGCAACTCTCCCGCGGTACCATCCGTAACCCGCTGCAGGTTTTCATCAACGACGTAGACGCTGACATTGTCAATCGGACGGCCGATGGATGGCAGGTCGTTCGATCGTTTGTCCGGACTCTCATCGGAACCCCTCTCCGGATAAATTCTTCCCGAGGTTGCTACGACGGTGCATTCTGTCGGTCCATAGTTGTTTATCAGGGCAAAAGGCAAATCGCGCGGCGGGTAGCGACGCAGAGTGTCTGCGCCGGTTAGCAGCACTCGAAACGGGCTTTCCGGCGGCCATTGCAGGCCGATCATGCTTTCGGCGAGGGCGGTGGGAAGGAAACTGATGGTAATGCCGGTGCGCACGATCCAGTCTCGTAACGCCTCAGGCGTGGCGCGGACTGCCTCGTCAACGACGTACAGACTCGCTCCGGCGGCCAGATAAGGCCAGAGTTCCCATACTGCCGCGTCAAATCCAGGACTGGCCAGCAAAGTCGCTTTGTCCACTGCTGACACGTTGAAGGCGCGCTGGTGCCAATCCACAAGGTTATGCAAACTTCCGTGCGTTATCTGTACTCCCTTCGGTCGGCCGGTCGATCCGGACGTAAAGATGATGTACGCCAAGTTCTCGGGCCTGGTGTTTGCAACCGGAGAGACTGAAGCGTCGAGATGACTATCCAGTCCATCCCCATCCAGGACGAGCGTCCGCCATTTGCCGGCGGGAAGCTTCCCGGCCACGCATGGTTGTGTCACTACCAGTGGAGTTCCGGAATCCTCCAGGAGCATAGACAGTCGTCGGGACGGATAGGTCGGGTCCAGGGGCATGTAGGCTCCCCCGGCTTTCAGGATACCGAGAGCAGCAATCGGCAGCTCGACGGACCGCTCCATGCAGAGCCCCACCGGAACGTCGGGTCCAACCCCGAGGAAGCGCAAGCGATGGGCGAGCTGATTCGCGCGGGCGTTCAGCTCCCGATAAGTGACGTGACGATTTCCGGATACGAGCGCGACGGAATCCGGCGTCACACTCGACTGCAATTGCACGAGATCGTGTATACGTAGATCTGACATAAGTGAACTACCCAATCGTGTCGGACAATCCTGCCGATCGTTCATAGAAACGCGTCATAGAAATTCTGGCTCTGTGTCAAGAACTTCTGTTCCGTTTGATAATTTCGCCTTGAGGACGCGTTTGAGGAGGGTTTGAACGTCATCGGCGGACAGCGTGTCCAGTTGCGCCAGCAGAGTTTCCCGGCTCGGACTCGCCTCCACCGCCCGCGCCCGCCGTTGCAGTAGCGGCGTCCGCGCCTTCATCCCCAGCGCCCTCGCCTTCTCCACCTCCGTCGCCAACCCCGCGATCGTCGGCTCCTCAAACATCGTCCGTACCCCCAACTCCACATCAAACATCCGCCGGATCCGCGCCATCACCTGCAGCACCAGCAACGAATGCCCTCCCAACTCAAAAAAGTTCTGATCCACTCCCACCTCCCCCACCTTCAGCACCTCTCCCCACATCTCCGCCAACTTCTGTTCCACCTCCGTCCGCGCCGCGACCATCCCCTGCTCCGACAACACCACCCCGCCCTCTCCCGCCAGCGCTCTCCGGTTCACCTTCCCACTCGGCAGCAGCGGCATCTCCTCCACCCTCACGTAACTCGCCGGCACCATGTGCTCCGGCAGCTTCGACCGCAGATATCGCCGCAACTCCCGCGCACTTGGCGCCCCCTCCCCCGCCACCACGTACGCCACCAACCGCTGCTCCGCTCCTTCCCCGCTCAACTCCACCATCGCTTCCTCTACCCCATCGTGCCGCCCGAGTACCGTCTCGATCTCTCCCAAATCAATCCGCATCCCCCGCAGCTTCACTTCCCCGTCCACTCGCCCCAGATACTCGATCTCCCCATCCCTCCGCCACCGCCCCAGGTCCCCCGTCCGATACAACCTCTCCGATTCCTCCGGCGCGATCGGATTCTC
>DATFVD010000356.1:0-11054 GCA_035260505.1 Terriglobales bacterium | reverse complement strand
TCCTGCGGCAGATCGCGTTCGCGGATGTCCACGCCAAATTGCGGAATGCCGCGCGCGATTCGGAAAAGATTCAGCGCACTCGTGCCCGTGGCCCGCGCTCCAGCTTTGACGAGCGCGTCCCAAAGCGTGCCCACGTGGTCGGGAGCAATCCAAATTTGCCAGGACTCGCTGGCTTCCTCGCCCGAACGCAGGAGCGTGACGTTCCTCTCTTGCAAGGAGTGCAGCCAAGCAACGTCCGCGAACTGCAGCGCTGCGAGATCAGGAACCGCGATACCGGCACGTTCGAGAATATGGCGCGATTCCGGTCCGGTCAGCCCGAGCGCGGAGAGTTTGTCGCTGACATCGGCAATCTCAACATCGTCGGCAATGATGTAGTGCTCGAACTGCTGCGCGACTTTTTCTCGCTGCAGTCGTTCGGTATCGACCAGCAGAGAATCTCCGCGCTGGAAAACGTAGAGGTCCGCCTGAATCCGGCCCTGGGCATTGAGCAGGAAGGCGTAGACGCCGTGGCCGGTAGCTAGATCGCGGACGTTATTTGTCGCCATGCCGTTCAGCCAACGGACGCGGTCCCCGCCGGTCACCGCGATCCTCGCGCGCGAACTTAGGTCGTAGAGGCCGCACACTGATAGCAAGGTCTGGAACTCGGCGCGGGCGTCGCCGAAATCGGGCGCAGTGGTTGCGCCGGTGTGCTCGCTCGGGTTCGCCCCGGGAAGTGTCGTCGAAGGCATAGGTTCAACCTTTGATTATAACGAACCGGCGTAATTCGACTGGCGGAGGATTTCTCACTACTAACTCTCACATGAGCAGATGATTCCCGCGTGCAAAACGTCGCAGCTCGCTGATGGAGGGATGGGCGTCCGCGCTCGTCCAGCACTGTGGCGGCCGGGTGGGACCGCCCGGCGCTCCATCGTCCATTGCAGCCCCAGGTTTATGAATGGTTCACGCCTGTGCTAACGTTGCCAGCGTGAGCGCAACAAGAATGAAGCGCATTGCCGTGATTGCCGGTGACGGGATCGGGAAAGAAGTCATCCCGCAGGCCGTAAAAGTCATGGAAGCTGCTGGGGCTGCAGTCGAATTGACGTCATTCGACTGGGGAGCCGACCGCTATCTCGCCGACAAAGTCACCGTGCCGCCGGACGGCTTCGTTACCTTGACCCGAGATTTTGACGCTGTTCTGGTCGGCGCTTTCGGCGATCCGCGCGTGCCCTCCAACATTCATGCGAAGGAAATCCTGCTGGGCATGCGCTCCAAGATGGACCTGTTCGCCAATGTCCGGCCGGTGCGTTTGATGGATGCGTCGCTTTGTCCGCTCAAAGGCATCGAACCAAAAGACATTGATTTCGTCGTGATTCGCGAGAACACCGAGGGCGTTTACGGCGATCTCGGAGGCGTCTTCAAGCAGGGAACGCTGGACGAAGTTGCGATCCAGGAAGACGTCAACACGCGCAAGGGTGTCGAGCGCATCATCCGCTACGCGTTTGAGTACTGCGCGAGCAACCGGAAGGTTGATGGTTCCGCTCGGCGGCGAGTGCTGATGTGTGATAAGTCGAACGCCATGACGCACGCCGGCGGCTTATGGCAGCGCGCGTTCAAAGAAGTTGCGTCGGAGTACCCGCAGATCGAGACGCAGCACATGTACGTGGACGCGCTCGCCATGCAGATGGTGCGCGACCCGCGCGGGTTTGATGTGATCGTCACCAATAACATGTTTGGCGACATCGTCACCGACCTCGCAGCGGGCTTGCAGGGCGGGCTGGGGATGGCCGCGAGCGGCAATCTGCGTCCGGGGCACGTTTCAATGTTCGAGCCGGTCCATGGTTCAGCGCCCGCGATTGCGGGGGAAAATATTGCCAACCCCTTCGGCGCGATTCTGAGTGCAGCGATGATGCTGGCGCATCTTGGGATGGCCGGCGAGGCGCAGAAGATCGAAGCAGCCGTGCTCGATGCCGTGCGGCAGAAAAAAACGACGGCCGATATCGGCGGAACGCTGGGGACGCGCGAGGCGGGCGACTGGGTGGCGCAGAAGGTCTCCAGTCGCTAAAAGCCATTCCCGATCATTTATTTTCAAGACAGAGGGAACATGAAGTTGTGGAAGTCCGCTGTAGTTGTTCTGCTATTCGCATTGCTGGTTGGCGGAGCGTGGTCGCAAAACGAGCCGCAATCTCCAGCCCACAGCAATAGTGTCGATAACCTCGGCCTCCAGGTCGAGGATCAAAATCACGATCAGCCGCAGACCGCACCGGCCCAGGTCCCCGCGCGCGGGGGCGCCCGCGCCACACAAGAAACTACCGTTTCGTCCAAAGAGGCGAAGCAACTTTTTCGCTCGGTGGACGAGATCCTGCAATTTGCCAGCCAGGACACCGGACTGCCGATCAAGCACAAAGTGAAGCGCAGGCTGGCCAAGCGCGACGAGGTGCAAGCCTACATCCAGAAGAGCATGAAGGAGGACAAGGATGCGAAGCGACTGGAAAGGTCGTCGGCGGTTCTGAAGAAGTTTGGGTTGCTACCGCGGAACTTCGACCTGTCCAATTTTCTCGTGGCGATGCTACGGGAGCAGGTGGCGGGATATTACGACGTCAAAACGAAAACTGTGAATCTGCTGAACTGGGTAGACGTTGAGCAGCAGAAACCGGTGCTCGCGCACGAATTAACGCACGCGCTCCAGGACCAGTCGTTCGGCATCGAGAAATGGATGAAAGAATCGACGGAAAGCGCTGATAACACACATAATGATCCAAGTGCTAGCGATATTGAAAACGATGAGGAGAGCGGCGCACGGCAGGCGGTAGTCGAGGGACAGGCGATGGTTGTGCTGCTGGACTATTCGCTGGCGCCAACCGGGAAGACGCTGCAGGAATCGCCGCAGATTGTCGACGCCTTGAAGCAGGGCATGCTGACGGGGACGACGGATTCTCCGGCATTTCGGTATGCTCCGATCTTTTTGAAAGAGACGCTGACATTTCCGTATCGCTACGGACTCGACTTTACCAGCGCGCTGTTGAAGGCGGGTGGGAAGGAACTGGCATATGCGGGCGCGTTCAAAGATCCGCCGAAGACGACGCGCGAAATCATGGAGCCCCAGACGTATCTCTCCCACGAGAAGTTGGAACCGATGAAAATGATCGACATGGAAAAAGATTTCAAGAGCTACGACCCCTTCGATATCGGCGCCATGGGAGAGTTTGACGTAGAGGTTTTGGTTGAACAGTACGCGGGCCGGGACGAGGCTGCAGCTATCTACCCGGAGTGGCGCGGTGGGTACTACTTTGCCGGACGGCCGAAGGCAGACAAAGCGGCGCCGATCGGCGTACTGTACGTTTCCCGCTGGTCGAGTGCCGCGAAAGCTGCGGAGTTCGCCGCGGTGTACGCGAAGGCGCTGACACAGCGCTACCAGAAGCGGCAAGCGCTGGGCGCGGATGGAAAAATTGCGTACGGTGCGCCGCCGGTCGATTCCTGGCGAACGTTGCGAGGACGGCATGCATGGCTGACGGAAGAAGGAGTTGTAGTTATCGAAGTCCGCGGCGACGAGATACTCATCAGCGAGAGCCTGGATGACGAGACGACGGAGAGAGTTGAGGGAGATTTTTTTGGAAACGCAGGATCAAAGAATGAACTAAAATGAGCGACGAAGTTTGGAGTGGAGACCATGAAACGCTCGCCGATGCTAGTTGTTCTCGTCCTAACAACTCTGCTGGTTGCGGTGATGTCGGCACAGGTAGTAGCAGGAATGTTGCCAGATCGCACGATAATCCCAATTATTTTGAGGACGAGTATCGACGCAAAGGATGCCAAAGTAGGCAAGGGAATTGAGCTGACAGCCACAGACGATGTTCGCGATTCCAACGGAAAAATTGTTATTCCCAAACAGGCCAAACTTACTGGTCGAGTGACGGAGGTTGTTCAGTGGACAAAGGACCATCCGGAATCGAAGCTATCAATCATTGTGGAAAACGCGGAATGGAAGGGCGGTTCAACCAAGTTGCACGCGTTCATCGCAGGCGATCTGAAAGTGTACACTGCGCTTGCCCGCCCGTCGCCAGGGGCGGGAGAGGTGGTGGCTGCGATTGAGCAAGTGCCGCCCGGCGAGCGTCCCTCCGGACCGCTCCCACCGAACACCGGTCTTGCCCGAGACAACACGGTGACCCTGCAGATGGCGACTTCGAGGGACCTTGTCACAGAGGTTGTCTCGCAGGCTCACAACGTCAGAGTCGAACAGGGAAGCATGTGGTCCCTTCGCCAGCTGACTCAGTAAACTATCTCCAGTGAGAGAAAAACTCCAAGACAGAGAAGGTTTCGCAGTCTGACGTCCGCCTTCTGCAAATCCGGGTCTTGTATAATCAGCAGTTCCGCAGTCATTCCCAACCCCATCAGGAGCGCACTTGCAGCAGGCAGAGATTGGCATTATCGGCGGCAGCGGTCTGTACCACATGCCGGGTTTCAGCGACGCGCACGAGGTCGAGCAGCAGACTCCATTTGGGGATCCTTCGGATGCTTACGTTCTGGGCACGCTTGAGGGCCGCAAGGTGGCATTTCTCGCGCGCCATGCCCGTGGGCACAAACTTCTGCCGAGCGAACTGAATTTCCGGGCCAACATTTATGGCTTTAAGCAGTTGGGAGTCGATCGCATCGTTTCGGTTTCGGCGGTGGGCTCGTTGAAGGAAGAGCACAAGCCGCTCGATTTCGTGATCCCGACCCAGTTCTATGACCGCACCCGGCACCGCGTGGACACTTTTTTCGGCGACGGCATTGTGGCGCACATTGGATTTGGCGACCCGGTATGCGGCGAAATGACGAAAGTCGTTCGCGGTGCATGCCAGGCTGCGGGCGTATCCGCCAAGCTGGGCGGCACTTACATCTGCATGGAGGGTCCGCAATTTTCCACCAAGGCGGAGTCGAATGTGTATCGCAGTTGGGGCGCGGACGTAATCGGCATGACCAACCTGCAGGAAGCAAAGCTCGCGCGCGAAGCGGAGATTTGTTATGTCACGATCGCGATGGTGACGGATTATGACTGCTGGCATCCGCATCATGATTCGGTGACGGTGGAGCAGATTGTTTCGGTCCTGGTAAAGAACGCCGAGAACGCCTCGAAAGTCGTGAAGGCCACGGTGTCGTCGATGCCAAAGGCGCGCTCCTGCAAGTGCGGGCGGGCGCTGGCGAATGCCATTCTGACCGATCCGGCGAAGATTCCGGCGGCGACGAAAGAGAAGCTGAAGTTGGTATTGGGAAAGTATTTGAAATAGTCGTTGGTCCTCGGTCCTCGGTCGTTGGTCGTTAGCAAACACCGCTCCCGCAGTCTAGAAACGAACGCCAACGACTAACGACCAGCGACCAACGACGGTCCTACGGAGACTCATGAGCATTCTGGTAGTAGGCTCGGTTGCCTTTGACACGATCGCCACGCCTTCCGGGCGGGTGAGCGACATTCTCGGAGGCGCTGCGACTTATTTCGCGCTGGCCGCAAGTTACTTCACGGAGGTCCGGATGGTCGCGGTGGTGGGCGAGGATTTTACGCCCGAACACGAAGCCGTACTGAAAAAACGCAGTGTCGATACGCGTGGCATCGAGCGGACTCAGGGTAAGACCTTCCGGTGGGGGGGGCAGTATCTCGACAACCTGAATGAGGCTAAAACCGACTTCACGGAACTGAATGTGTTTGAGAAATTTCAGCCGCGCATTCCCAAAGAGTATTCGGATACGCAATTTCTCTTTCTCGCAAATATCCATCCCACACTCCAGACGGCAGTTCGCCTGGAGATGAATGGCGTGCGTCTGACCGGCGGCGATACCATGAATTTCTGGATCCAGGGTACGCCCAAAGAATTGGCAGAAACGTTGAAGCTGGTGAACGTCCTGCTGATCAATGACACCGAAACCAAGATGCTGGCTGGCGAGAAGAATCTTCCGCGCGCTGCGAACAAAGTTCTTGCGATGGGACCGAGCGCGCTGGTGGTGAAGCACGGCGAATACGGTGCGACCATCTTTTTCCGTGAGGGAGCTTTCGGCTTGGGATCGCATCCTTTTCGCGCGCCGGCGCTGCCGATCGAAGAAGTAAAAGACCCGACGGGAGCCGGCGATTCCTTTGGCGGAGGATTCATGGGATACATCGCGTCGCAGGGCGAGATTAATCGCGAGGTGCTGAAGCGCGCCTTGTTCTATGGGGGAGTGATGGGATCGTTTGCCGTGGAACGCTTCGGGACAGAACGACTGCAGAATCTTACGCGCGAGGAAATCGACGCGCGCTTTCAGATATTCCGCGAACTGACTCACCTGGACTAAGGACCTAAGGTCAGGCCGCGGGAAGAATTCGCTTTTTGATTTTGTTTTGAAGGGGCGCGTCTTCAGCCGCGCCGTAAATGCAGCACAATCAATGGCGGCTTTAGCCGCCGGGGCCCGATGAGCAGCGCAAAAACAGCCGCCGTTCCCGACCGCATCGTGGCCCGCGTGGCCGGGGCAGCTGTTCTGGTGTCTCTGTTTGCTTTTCTTTATTACCTCCAACGAAGGGACGTGTTGCTATACGGTGACGCGGTCGCGCACATTAATATTGCACGGCGCGTGTTCGATTCGCAGACTCCCGGCCTGCTGCAATTGGGAACAGTGTGGTTGCCCCTGCCTCATCTGCTGATGATCCCCTTCATTTTCTCGGACGCCATGTGGCAGAGCGGGGCAGGCGGTTCGATTCCTTCGATGATCGCCTACGTGCTCGGGGTGGTGGGAATATTTCGCCTGGTGCGAGGCATGCTGGAAACGAATTCCAGGACCAAGCCGGCGGCCGTCATGAGCGCCTGCGCCGCGGCGTTCGCTTATGGAGCCAATCCAAACCTGATCTACATGCAGGCTACGGCAATGACGGAGTCAATCTATTTGACGCTGTTTGTATGGGCCGTCGTCTACTTCGCGGAATTTATTCGCGCCCTCAACGCCAATCCCGTAGGGGCGAACCAGCTTAGCCCCGCGCTTCAGCGCGGGGTTCGGCGGGAAGACCCATCTAAGTCCCGGAGGGACGACCCAGTTCCCACGCACATTCTGATGCGCTGCGCGTGTTGTCTCGCGGGCGCCGAACTCACACGCTACGACGGATGGTTTCTGGCGTTCGTAATGGGAGCGGCGGTCGTCGTCATCGTGCTGCGGCAATGGCAGAATCGTGCCTTGCGGCGGGCGGGCGCGAAGTTCCTGCTGGGCATTGCCGTGGCGCCGCTTCTGTGGCTGGCGTACAACCGCGTGGTGTATGGGAACGCGTTGGAGTTCGCGAACGGCCCATACTCGGCCAAGGCGATCGAACAGCGCGTCGGTGCGCCCAATCCCGCGCTCCACAATGCCCGGGTCGCAGCCATCTATTATTTAAAATCGGGGCAGCTGAACATGGCGGAGGGGAACTGGGGACGTTTCTGGGTGGCGGCGGCCGTTGTGGCTTTGGCAGTCGGACTACGGAAGTTGCGGGCGCAATCGGCGCCGATGCTGTTGCTATGGGTTCCACTGGGTTTCTACGCGCTTTCGATTGCATACGGCTCGGTGCCAATCCATGTCCACACGTGGTGGCCGTTTGCCACCTTCAACCAGCGCTACGGACTTCAGTTGCTCCCAATGTTTGCGGTTTCGATTGGATTGCTGACAGGTTTAATCTGTCTGGTCCGCGCGAGTGGGCGGCATGGGGGAAAACTGGCGCCGGTGACCTTTGCGTTTGTCGTGCTCAGTTATGCGTCGGTGTGGAAGGTGGAGCCTCAATGCCTGAAGGAAGCCCGGCGGAATTGGGAGATCCGGAATACCTTGAATTCCGCGGTGGAGCAGGTAATTGGTCGGTTACCGCGGAACTCACGATTTCTGATGGAACTGGGAGAACATGTCGGCGTCATGCAGCAGGCGGCCATTCCACTGCGTCAGGTGGTGAATAACGAAAATCATCGCCCGTGGAAGCGGCCGTCGGATCCCGAAGGCCTTTGGGAGCGCGCGCTGGCCGATCCGCCGCGCTACGCGGATTTTGTAATTGCCTTCGATGGGGATGCTGTGGACCAACGCGCGAATAAGATAAATCTTACGGAGCTGACGGAAATTCACGCCACCGGACAGCCGCGTGCGCGGATCTATGCCGCGCATAGTGCCCCGAATCAATTGCATTAGCCTTTACAGGCAAGTAGCCAAGAAAGCGATGGATGGCGGTGATAGAATCCGCTCGAAGTCGAGACGCTCTTATGAACCCAATCCACGCAATCAGCGAAATGTTTCGCCATCAAGTGGGCACGGTGCTGACCTCGACGGTGGCCCGCTTGTCTCTGGCGGCCGTACTCGGCGGCATCATCGGACTGGAACGGCAACTGCGCCACAAGCCGGCCGGGTTGCGCACGAATATGTTCATCTGTTTCGGCGCGGCGATGTTCACGGTTCTGTCGAAGCAACTCGCGGGCACGGAGTCGGACAGCGCACGGATCGCGGCACAGATCATCCCAGGCATCGGCTTCATCGGCGCGGGCTCGATTCTGCACGCGCGCGCGTCGGTGACCGGCCTGACCACCGCGGCGACCCTGTTCGTGGTGGCGTCGGTCGGGATGGCGGCGGGCGGCGGCCTGTATCTGATCGCTTTCTTCGCCACGGTCATGATTTTGATTTCGCTGGTGCTGCTCGGACGAATGGAAGCCGCGTTCTCGCTGAAAGAGTTTGGAACCACCTATGAAGTAACCGGCCGCAATGTCGATGCGATGTTGCGGGAAGTGAATCGCATCATAGACTCCGAGCAACTTACCATGGAGAGCGTGCACATCGCCGACGCTGACCCGGATTTCCGCCTTGTGTTCGCCGTGATTGGCGAGCATCCGCAGCAGAAAGTGTTTTCCATCCGGTTACACGAATCGACCTCATTTGCCAGCGTGACGACGCTTGGAACCACGGAACACGAATGAGTCCTCCGCAGAATGATGCTCAGCAGAACACTAGGATCTCCTTCAGCAAAGCGTCGGCTTGCGGCAACGATTTTCTGATCGTGGAAGGTGTGCAAGCTTCCGGCGACCTGGGCGCGCTCAGCCGCCGTTTGTGTGATCGCCATCGAGGAGTTGGCGCCGACGGCGTGGAGTGGCTGTTTCCCGATGCCGAAGCGGACGTGAAGGCGCGCCTGATCAACGCAGATGGTTCGGAGGCGGAAATCTCCGGCAACGGAACACGCTGTGTGGCGGCAGAGATTTGTTCTCGAGAGAATAAAACAGAAGTTGTGGTTCGCACCGGTGCTGGACTGAAGACCTGCAAGCTCATTGGCCCGGAAAATGGCCGGGACGATGGCCGGCAAGGCTCCACGTTTGAGTTCGAAACGGACATGGGTCAGCCGGAAGTCGGTGGCCAGTTGTCGATCGAGACGATGTGGGTGCGAGCGGTGGGGACGAAGGTTTCGGTGGGGAATCCGCACTTCGTGATTTTCGTGGAGAACTTTCAGGAGGGATGGCAGCGGCAGGCGGCACTGATCGGGACGCAACCGCAGTTTCCACTAGGCACGAACGTGGAATATGTCGTGGTGCGCGGTGCGAGTGAAATTGAAATCCGGCTGTTTGAACGGGGCGTGGGAGAGACGCAGTCCTCGGGCACGGGATCGTGCGCGTCGGCGGTGGCTGCGATAGCGAGCGGGCGCGTCGCTTCTCCAGTGAAGGTGATCGCGCCTGGAGGATCGCAGACGGTGCGCTGGGAGAATCAAGTTTATCTGCGAGGTCCAGCAACTCTCATCTGCCGCGGCGAGTTCTTCGTTTAAGATCGAGCCTTGAGCATCGAACCGAGCATGACCGACAAATACTGAAATGCCTTCGGCTTCTCCAAATTCGCGAATCAAGCCGCGCGCGCTCCGTCCGGGCGATAAGGTGGGCATTGTTGCGCCCGCGTCGAACGTGAAGCGCGAAATGCTGGAAGCGGGCTGCGACGGTCTTCGTCGTATCGGATATGAGCCGTTTTATCTTGAGTCGATCCTGGAACGCGATCTGTACTTTGCGGGTTCTGCGGAGCGTCGGGCGCGGGAACTCGAAGACATGTTCGCGCGCGACGATATCCGGGCCATCGTTTGTGCGCGCGGAGGATATGGATCGAACTACCTGCTGCCTGCGCGCGGATCGAAGACGCTTAATTTGAAAACGATTGCCAGGCATCCGAAGATTTTCGTTGGCTACAGCGACCTGACAACGCTGCTGACCACCTTTGCCGACTTCGCTAACTTCGTAACCTTTCATGGGCCGATGGTGGCCAAGGACTTCGCGGACGCAAACGGCGTGGACCTGACTTCGTGGCAACATGCGCTCAGCGGAGCGGCAGATTGGGAAATTGGCACCGACTCGGGCGCGAAGCCGCTTGTGGCGGGAGAGGCGGAAGGCGTTCTCTATGGCGGATGTCTTTCGATCCTCGTCGCCGCACTTGGCACGCCTTATGACATTCATACTGAGGGAACCATTCTCTTCATGGAGGACGTCGCCGCCAAGCCTTACCAGATTGACCGGATGCTGATGCAGTTGAAGCTTGCGGGCAAGCTGAAGGACGTTCGCGGCATTGTCTTCGGCGAGATGCTGGATTGCCAACAAGGTCCAAACCAAGATTACTCGCTCGAAGAAGTGGTCCTGCGTGTGGTTGGCGATCTGGGAATTCCGGTGGCATTCGGTCTGCGTTCGGGACACGTCTCGAGCGCGAACATCACGTTGCCGATCGGCGTGAAAGCCAGGCTCGAAGTGAGCGGTGAAGTGAAGCTGAAGATACTGGAGTCCGCAACGACCAAATGAGCAATCTCTCAACGAGTAATCCTGATGATCGAATCTGATGAGTAAGCCCAAACACATTCACCTGATCGGCATTTGCGGGACGGCGATGGCTTCGCTCGCTGGCATGCTGCAGGAGCGCAGCTTTCGTGTGACAGGCTCGGATGCAGCGGCTTATCCGCCGATGTCGACGTTTCTCGAGTCATTGGGAATTACCGTCGCGCAGCCGTTTGCCGAAACTAACCTCGATCCTCGTCCAGATCTCGTTGTCGTCGGCAACGCGCTTTCTCGCGGCAACGTCGAACTCGAGCGTGTGCTCGATGAGCGCATTCCGTTCTGCTC
>DATFVD010000355.1:0-26238 GCA_035260505.1 Terriglobales bacterium | reverse complement strand
CCGTAGAAGATCTCAGTTCTTCTTCAGAAATCTCCGGCGGTTCAGATGCGTCGCGGCGGTCGGTTCGATGTCGTCGTACTTCAGCACGCTGATGGAACCGTCCACTTCGAGCACCGCGAGCGCCGCTTCTTTGTAGGTGCCAACACCGTGCTCACGGAGCGCGCGCTGTAGTTCATCCATGCTGACGTGCTCTTTAGCCATATGCGCCTCGATCACTTTGCCATCGTGCACCAGCAAACTTGGCTGTCCTTGAATATATTTTCGGAAGCGGCGATTCACCCCCGAAACTTCGGCCACAAGATAGTTCAGGATGAGCAGCGTGGCAGCGGCGACAGCGCCTCCGGCAAGCGAGGTGTCAGGACCGGTCATCGCATTCTGCACGGAGTTCGAAAGCAGCAGGAGCAGCGTGAGATCGAACGGAGTCATCTGCCCGACTTCCCTCTTGCCGCTGATGCGAATTCCGATCAGCACGAGGCAGTAGATGATTCCGGTACGAAGTGCGATTTCGAGGAGCGTGTGCGCGTTTGGTGGCAGCATTGCTGATTGTGTGAGGTTTCCATTGCTGCTACTGCGGCGTTGCGGTAATCGGTACCGGAGCATTCTTCGGAGTGCTCAGATAGCCGGTAATTTTGTTCTTGTCCACCGACCACACCACAAGTTCGTACAGCATGTGATCGCGTCCGGTGTAGAACTGTACCGGCTCGCTCTGGTTCTTGTCTTTTTTCTCGATGGTCTTATCGTCGGCGGTGACGTTGAGCGTGTACTTGCCGCGTTTCGGATCGGTCTTCTTCAGCTGCAAGGCCACGGTCGAGAACGCTTGCGGCTTCGCTCCCTTTAGTAAGGCGAACTCGTAATACTGTCGATCGCCCTTGTGCTTGAGTGCTTCCAGATCGCCGCGCGTGTTGGCGATCAGTCCGCTCTGCACGCCGAGATCGCCAATGGTGTGCTGCAGTTGCGCAATGGTCGCCTCGAGCGACGCCTTGGTAGCGGCCACGTCGGTCTTCACCCCACCGACATCGGTCTTCATGGATCCAACTTCTCCGGCAACGGCGTTCACGTCACTTTTCTCTTGTGCCGCCTGCGCCGCGATACGGGCCGATGCAATTTGCTGCTGACGCTTCAAGTCGTCAGCTCGCGTCGCCAATTCTTTCTTGGTCATCCCCAGCTGATGGGCCAGAGTTTCAGAATCAGCTTCGGCGGTCTGCATGCGCTTGGTCAGATCGCCAAGTTGTTTTTGGCTGGCCGCCTGATCCTGTGTGACTCTTCCGAGCTTGCTGTGGAGGTCGTAAATGAAAAACAGCGATCCGCCAACAAAGACGGCGGCCAGCGCGATGAGGATCCATTTGCCGATATTGCTCTGCGGCTCGGCGTGATAAACGTTGGGTTGCTCGCCTTCAGACATTGGACGTTGGTCTCCGGTTGAAGTGGACTGTAAAAGCTTATTGTTTGTGAGAAGCGGGTTGCTGTCAATTACGTTTCAGGCTCTTTTGCCGGACGTGACCCCCCTCGTCCCGAAACAACCGCCAGATTCTGGGCACCCGCTAGAATGGAAACATGAAGAGTTGGGACGCGATTGTGGTTGGAGCCGGCATCATCGGGCTCTCGCTGGCAATTGAACTGAACAAGCAGGGACTGCGGGTGTTGGTGGTGGAGAAAGGCGAGCCCGGACGCGAGTCGTCCTGGGCCGCGGGCGGCATGCTGGTCGACTTCGTCCTTGAAACTCCGCCCAGGATGCGGGAATTCGCGGCTGCGAGCGCACGCATGTATCCCGAGTTCGTGCATGAACTGGAGGATGAGTCGGGCCTGAAGGTTGATCTGCGGTCGCAGGGGACGCTGCTTTTTGCCGGTGAGGGGACGGGGCACAGCCCCGCCACCGCACAACCTCCTCAGATCCGGAGCTTGCAAAGCTTGTATCCCTTGCCTGCGCCGCTTCGGGAACTGGAGCCGGCATTGCGGGTTCCAAACGGGACCGTGCCGCATTTGACTGCCCTGTATATAAAAGAACGCAGCGTTGACCCTCGGCATCTGACGGCAGCGGCCAGCGCCGCCGCGCGACATCGCGGCGTTGATTTTTCACATGGCGACCAGGTACTGGCCGTGGAACTGGCGGATAGTAAGGTATGCGGAGTCCGCACCGGAAGGACGCGATTTGCCGCGGGCATGGTTGTGAACTGTGGCGGAGCATGGGCAGGACAGATCGGACCGCACCCGTTCCCGACCCGGCCCGTCAAAGGGCAGATGCTGTGCGTCATCATGCCGGAGAAAGAACTGGTTCGGCATGTGGTGCGTACACCGGAGGTTTACCTGATCCCGCGCAGCGACGGCCGGATGCTGATCGGCGCGACGGCGGAAGAAGCAGGCTTCGACAAGCGGACGGTGCCGGAGGCGATCCAGAAGTTGCGGCAGGCTGCGCTTGACCTGGTTCCGAACTTGGCCAACGCACGCATTCTGGAGGCATGGGCGGGTCTGCGTCCGGGAACACCGGACGGGCTGCCGATTCTGGGGACAACACCAACTCCGGGATATTTTGTTGCGACTGGACATTTTCGGGATGGGATTCTGCTGGCGCCGGCGACTGCCAGAGTCATGGGACAGCTGATGACCGGGCAGATGACAACCGCTCCGGAGTCGCGAATGGATTTATCAAACTTTTCGGCTACCCGGTTCGCCAACTGAGAGCGGGCGCGCCCCATTCCCGCACAGAGCAACTGACCGTATTCCGGTATACTCGTTTTCGCAATAGCCTTAATATCCGCGCTTGGCGCACCAGAGAGGCAACAAACCATGGGGTCCCCCGCAGTCGATTTCGCCCGCAATAATCAGCCACGGTTCCTCGACGAGTTGAAGACCCTGCTCCGCATCCCCAGCATCAGCACGCTTGATGAGCATAAGAGCGACGTGCAGAAGGCGGCAGAATTTGTCGCCGCTGAGCTGCGCCGCATTGGGATGGATAATGTCGAGATCATACCTACCAAGGGACATCCCCTGCTCTACGCTGACTGGCTGCACGCCCCGGGCAAGCCAACCGTTTTGATGTACGCACACTACGACGTGCAACCGCCCGATCCTCTGGACGAATGGAAGACGCCGCCGTTTGATCCGACCGAGCGCAACAACAACCTTTACGCGCGCGGCGCGGTTGATGACAAAGGCCAGCTGTGGATGGAAGTGAAAGCGCTCGAGTCCTTGATGCAGGCCCATGGGGGGAAGCTGCCGATCAACGTCAAGGTTATCTTCGAAGGCGAAGAAGAAGTGGGCGGCGAATCGATTGCCGAGTATGTCCGGAAACAGAAGGCCAAGTTGAAGGCAGATTTCGCGCTGGTGTGCGATACCGAACTGTTCGCGCCGAACCTTCCTACGCTATGCGTCGGACTGCGCGGCCTGGTGTACACAGAGATTGAAGCGTTCGGGGCGAAGACCGATCTGCACTCTGGCATGTACGGCGGCGCAGCGCCGAATCCGCTATTTGCGCTGATTGAGATCATCAGCAAGCTGAAAGATGCGAAGGGGAAGGTACTGATCCCGGGCTTCTATAAGAATGTCAAAGCGCCCAGCAAAGATGAGCTGAAGGCCTGGAAGCGTCTGCCGTTCAACGAAGAACATTATCGGAAAACCGAAGTCGGATCGAAGGTGCTAACCGGCGAGCCGGGATATTCAGTGCTCTACCGGACGTGGGCGCGTCCAACGCTCGAGGTGCACGGCATGCCGGGTGGGTTTGTGGCTGCCGGGGCGAAGACGGTGATTCCAGCAAAGGCATCGGCAAAAGTTTCCATGCGGCTGGTGCCGAACCAGGATCCGGACGACATCCTTAAACGCTACACGGTGTTCGTCAAGAAACACACGCCCAAGGGAATCGACATCAAGATCAAGGTTTGGAGCAAGGGTCCGGCATGCGTGGTGGGCACCGACAACCGATTCATCAAGGCGGCGACTGAGGCACTGCATGATACGTTCCGGAAAGAGACCGTGTTCATTCGCTCCGGCGGATCGATTCCGATCGTGACCGATTTCCAGGACGTGCTGAAGATTCCATCGGTCATGATGGGCTTTGGGCTTCCTGACGATAATCTGCATGCTCCGAACGAGAAATTCCACATTCCGAATTTCCATCGCGGGATTGAAACGATCTGTTTGTTTTTTGAGAAGCTGGGGTAAGGTCTTCCTTATAGAGACGGGGCTTGGACCGTCGCCAGCAGCGCGGCACGGCGGAGACGCGGCAAGCCGCGTCTCTACGGGAGATATTGGATGCCTTCCCGGCTCGGTGCGTTCGCCTCGAACCCGGCCGGTAATCCCCAATCCCGCGCCTTCAGGTAAAATAAAGGATCGAGGGTAAGTGGCATGCGTACACGGGTTTTCGCGGCGGTGGGGCTGTTTTTGGCGGTCACGATGGTGTCGGCGCCCTGGCTGCAATCCGAAGCCGATCAGGGAGTTCCGCATTTCAACGCGGCTCCTCCGGCCGCAGGCGCCGAGCTTCCGCCGATCCTGACCAAGGATCAGCTTTGGGGCGCGAACGCGCAGTCTCCGTATCAGACCCATGCTTACGAACTGGCGGCGAAAATTCCGAAGGTGATCTACCAGCAGCCGTGTTACTGCTACTGTGACCGCGGCATGGGACATACCAGTCTGCACAGCTGCTTCTCGGGCACTCACGGGGCGCAGTGCGGCACCTGTCTCAAAGAGATTTACTACTCTTACACCATGCACAAGCAGGGCAAGACGGCGCGGCAGATTCGCGCGGGAATTATCAAGGGCGACTGGAAGGTGGTCGATCTAGACACGGCAGCCAGCATTAATTAAGTCCTTATCTCTGGGCGGGTCTGTGCCCCTCGCGGGAAAGATCTTGAATCACAGAGGACACAGGGGCACACAGGGAAAGTGGCACTCGTAGTTGCAAGCGTTTCGGTTTCAATTGTGAACTAAATTTTGAACTAAATTTTGAACTAGAGGCGGTTTGATGGCATTGAAGATAACTCCCAAGAAGCAAGCGACTGAAGATCCACGACACACACAGGCGGTACAGAACTACGAGTCAGGACTTCGCGCATTGCAGGAACATAAATTCGAGAAGGCCAAAGGCCACCTGCAGAAAGCGCTGATCGGGCCCAACAAGTCTCTAGTCGACCGGGCGCAAGTGCATATCCTCACCTGCGACAAGCACATGGAAAAGCTAACCTTGCAGTTCAAGACAACGGAAGAACACTACGACTATGCGGTCTCGCTGATCAACGTGGGTGACTACGTGACAGCGCGCGAGCACCTCGACAAGCTCTTGAAGCAGAATCCGAAGGCGGAATACGTTCTTTATGGACTGGCCGCGTTGCACTGCCTGACCGGTCACGTCGAAGAATCGCTCAAGACGCTCAACGAGGCGGTTCAGGTGAAACCGGCGCTGCGCTTCCAGGCGCGAAATGATGGCGACTTCCAAAACCTGGCGGAGGATCCGCGCTTCACCGAACTGCTGTATCCGGATCCGGGCGCTGCAGAATCTCAGTCCCATGAACATGAAGAGGAAGCAAGCGCCTACTAGTTGCTCACACTAGCTGACGGCATCAGCTTCGACTGAGGATTGAGTCATTGAGGTATTGAAATGACGCAATGATGCAATCACTCAGTGATTCAATAATCAGGCGGTATGCTTCCCCAGTTGCGCACGGACTCAACCGACACCGGCAAGCATGGCCCCGAACTGCGAGTAGTCGCAATCGGGGGCGGCACAGGCCTTTCCACGCTGCTGAAGGGGCTGAAGGGCTACGTAATCACTCCAGCGCTGGCCACCCCCGGTCAGCCAACCATTCGCGAATTGTCTGGCGTCGTGACGGTGAGCGACGATGGCGGATCAAGCGGCCGTCTGCGCAAAGAGTTCAACATGCTCCCCCCGGGCGATGTGCGCAATTGCATCGTCGCCCTCTCCGAAGACGAAGCCCTGCTCTCGAGACTGTTCCAACACCGCTTTCAAAAGGGCTCAGGACTGGAAGGCCACAGCTTCGGCAATCTTTTTCTGGCGGCGCTGACTTCGATCACCGGGGACTTTGCGGAGGCGGTGCGGCTTTCTTCGGAAATTCTGCTGACGCGCGGCCACATCTATCCGGCGACCATGTCGAGCGTGGAACTGGAAGCGTTATTCGAAGACGGAACGCGGGTGCGCGGCGAGACGCAGATTACAGCAAGCAACGGTAAGATTCGAGAGCTGGTCCTGGCGCCTTCCGACGTTGAGCCCCTTCCCCAGACGCTTCGAGCGATCGCCGACGCCGACCTGATTACGATTGGCCCCGGATCGCTGTTCACCAGCCTCATTCCGAACTTGCTGGTGCGCGGAATCCCCGAAGCGATTCTTGAATCTCAAGCTATCAAGGTATTTGTTTGCAATTTGATGACGCAAGCTAATGAAAGCCTTAGTTTAACCGTGGCAGATCATATCCGAGCGCTGAATGACCATGCTGGCGTCCGGTTGTTCGACTACGCCCTGATCAATCGCAAGATGGCATCGCCAGAGATGAAGGCGAAATACGCTCTGGAGGGAGCGTCGCAAATCGTGGTGGATCTGGAAGCAATCGAGACGCTTGGCGTGTGCCCGGTGCTAGGAGATTATCTGGAAGAGGGCGACGTAGCACGGCACGCAACCGGCCGGGTGGCGCATGACCTGATGGCGCTGATGGCGCAAGCGCCCGATCGGCAGACGATAGGTAAATGACCTGTGGAGCGACAGGCGCCTCCCCCGTCTGAGGCCGAGGCGGCCGGGCGGGGACGCCCGGCTCTCCATTGGCGAGACGCGGCAAGCCGCGTCTCTACAGTAGGTTTATATTGGCTGAGCATGGTTAAAAAGGCAGACACCAAGTCCCGGTCAAATTCGAGGCCCCCGCGTATCGCTATCGCGATCATGGCGGCGGGCAAGGGCACGCGACTCAAATCGAAACATCCCAAGGTTCTGCATGAAATCGGCGGCAAGCCGATCCTGGCTCATGTCATCGCCACCGCGCAAAAAGTGGTGCCCGCAGAGGACATCTTTGTGATCGTCGGCCATGAAGCGGAGCGCGTGCGAGAGGCGGTCGCCGGAACAGGAGTGAACTTCGTGCTGCAGGCCGCTCAGCGCGGCACTGGGCACGCGCTGATGGTTGCGCGCGACGCGCTTTTCGGCAGCGCCAGTCGCAACGGGAATAAATATGACCAAGTAATCGTGCTTTCCGGTGACGCTCCGCTGATTACCGCCGAAACCATTCGGAAGCTCAGCGCTTTCCACACAGCTCAGAAAGCGACCATGACTTTGTTGACCGCCGATCTCGACGATCCTTATGGGTACGGGCGAGTGCTTCGCAAAGGCGGCCGAGTCGAGGTGCAGGCGATCGTGGAAGAAAATTCCGCCACTCCGCAGCAGAAGAAACTCCGCGAGATCAATTCCGGGTTCTATGCGTTCGATGCACCTGCGTTGTACGAGCACATCGATAGTCTTTCGACCGAGAACGCGCACGGCGAGTACTACCTCACCGATATGGCGGGAGTGTTTCATCGGGCGCGCAGGAAAGTAGTCGCGATTAAGACCTCGGATGCAGGCGAAGTGCTGGGCAGCAACACGCGAGCGGAGATGATGGTTCTGGATGCGCGGCTGCGGCTGGCGAAGTGCCGCGAACTTCTTGAGGAAGGCGTTACGATTCTTTACCCGCACACCTGCGTGATTGACAGCGACGTGGAAGTTGGCGCCGACACTGTCATCGAGCCCTTCGTGCAGTTGCTGGGTTCTACCAAGATTGGCGCGGATTGCCGCATCCGCTCTTACAGCGTGATCGGGAATTCGGTCATTGGTGACCGTGTCACGGTGAAGCCGGGGACGATTATGGAAGATTCGCGGGTGGGTGCGGGTGCGGTGCTTGGCCCTTACTCCCATCTGCGTCCGGGTAGTGATGTCGGCGAAGGCGCTCATGTGGGAAACTTCGTTGAGACCAAGAAAATGAAGCTGGGCAAGGGTTCGAAGGCGAATCATCTCAGTTATCTGGGCGACGCGGAAATTGGTGAAGACGTAAACATCGGCGCCGGTACCATCACATGCAATTACGATGGCGTAAACAAGCACCAGACAGTCATCGAAGATGGCGTGTTCATCGGCAGCGACTCGACGCTGGTCGCGCCCGTAAAGATTGGACGCGGCGCCTATGTCGCGGCGGCAAGCTGCATCACTGAAGATGTGCCAGCGGACGCGCTGGCACTCGGGCGTTCGCGACAGAGCGTGAAAGAGGGCTGGGCGCGGGCGAAGCGCGAGGAGCGGAAGGAAAGACTTCGTTAGTTAGAGCCGGGCATCCCCGCCCGGCGGATGCGCCGCCCAAGGACGGGCGAGACGCTCGTCTCTCCACTGCTATTTGGAATACACTAGTGCCCGAAGCGAAGCCATGACGCCGAAACCTCCAACCCAGGAAGCATCTCCGGTCCGCCACGACGTTTCCCTGCTGACCGCCGAAGATTTTTATTTATTCAACGAGGGCAGCCACTATCGGATTTACGAGAAGATGGGCGCGCACCTGGTGGAATCCAAGGGAACCAAGGGCGCTGTCTTCAGTGTCTGGGCTCCCAATGCCCGCCGCGTGTCTGTGATTGGCAGCTTCAACGGTTGGAACCCGCAATCGCATCAATTGCGGCCGCGAGGCTCATCGGGAATCTGGGAAGGCTTTATCCCCGGCGTCGAGAAGGGCACGTTGTATAAGTTCCACATTGACTCGACCCATCACGGTCACGAGACTGAAAAGGCCGACCCAGTGGGCCTTTTCACGGAGAAACCGCCGCGCACTGCTTCCGTGGTCTGGGATCTGAACTACACCTGGGGCGACTCGGCCTTCCTCGAAAAACGCGCAGCGGCCAATTCGCTGCACGCGCCCATGTCCATCTATGAAGTTCACCTCGGCTCCTGGATGCGCGTCCCGGAAGAGCACAACCGTTCGCTCACCTATCGCGAGATCGCGCCGCGCCTCGCTGACTACGTGAATAAGCTCGGATTCACACACGTCGAACTGCTCCCGATCATGGAGCATCCTTTCTACGGTTCATGGGGATATCAGACCACGGGTTACTTCGCTCCGACCGCTCGATATGGCACGCCGCAGGACTTCATGTATTTCGTGGACTATCTGCACCAGCACAACATTGCGGTCATTCTCGACTGGGTGCCGTCACACTTCCCTGCCGACGGCCACGGGCTCGCCTTCTTCGACGGCACGCACCTGTTCGAGCACTCCGACTCACGCCAGGGCTTCCACCCCGATTGGAAGACGCTCATCTTTAATTACGGCCGCAGCGAAGTGCGCAGCTTCCTGATGTCGAGCGCCATGTTCTGGCTGGACAAATATCATGTCGACGGTCTTCGGGTTGACGCCGTCGCCTCCATGTTGTATCTCGACTACTCGCGCAAGCAGGGTGAATGGATTCCGAACAAGTTCGGCGGCCGCGAGAATCTTGAAGCCATCGACTTCCTGCGCCGGTTTAATCTCGAAGCCTACAAAGAGCATCCGGACATTCAAACCTTCGCCGAAGAGTCGACCTCCTACCCCATGGTTTCTCGGCCCACTCACCTCGGCGGTCTCGGTTTCGGACTGAAGTGGGACATGGGATGGATGCATGACACGCTGAACTATTTCAGCAATGATCCGATTCATCGCAAGTATCAGCACAACCTGCTTACTTTCCGCATGCTGTATTCGTTTCACGAGAATTTCGTCCTGCCCCTGAGCCACGACGAGGTCGTGCACGGAAAAGGTTCGCTGATCGGAAAAATGCCCGGCGACGAGTGGCAGAAATTCGCCAACTTGCGTCTGCTCTTCGCTTATATGTTCGCGCAGCCAGGCAAGAAATTGCTTTTTATGGGGTGCGAGTTCGGCCAAGTGAGCGAGTGGGCGCATGATCGCAGCCTCGACTGGAACGTGCTGGAATTCCCGCTGCATCGGGGGCTCATGACTTGGGTCGAGCAACTCAACCGCGTCTATCGCAGCGAATCTCCGCTGCACTGGTTCGATAACGATCCCCAGGGTTTTGAATGGGTGGACTGCAACGACGCACCCGCCAGCATCGTGTCGCTGTTACGCAAAGGGAAAGCCGGCGAGAACCCGGTGCTCGTGGTGTGCAATTTCACGCCCGTGCCGAGACTCGGATACATGGTTGGCGTGCCGACGGGCGGCTACTGGAAAGAGATTCTCAACAGCGACGCCCACGAATATGGAGGCAGCGGCTCCGGCAACATGGGAGGCGCCGAGGCGCTACGGGAAAAAAATCACGGCCGTCCCTATTCGCTGCGACTGACCTTGCCGCCGCTCGGAGCGCTATTTCTCAGAAAAACCTAGGCAGTCATGGATGGACGGTGTGGCGATGGGTGCCACGCCCGTCCATTTCTCGGGCGGCCGGGCGGACGCCCGGATCTCCGTTGAATTCACTGAGAGTGGATCGCTGCCTCACGGTTTCCACACCCCCACATGCTCCAACAGGTCCTCTAATTTTGCCTTCTTCAGGATTTCGCCCACCGTCACGTGATCAATGTGCGGAGCGATCGGCGCCTCGCTTTGCGCGATGGCGTAGGCGGTCACCGCCACAATCGCCTCCCCGCCCTTGAAATCCAGCCCATCGACTTTATCAAGCGTGTCGCTTGATTTGTGGTGGATCTCCATGTAGTGGGCCATATCCACCGCCAGGTCGAGCGCCGGAATTCCCTGCAATACAAACGGGCCGTGGTCGGTGTCGTAGGTCACGTCCAGCGAGAGATCGCCGCCGTTCAGGTCTTTGAGCAGGCCGTCGCTCCAGGGCTGCATCGCCTTCTTTAGATCCTCGCGGCCTTCCACCTTCCATCCCTTCGGATGGCCCGCGCCGTTATCCGTATTCAGAACGGCGACGCATTTATCCAACTCGCTCTTGTGCGTCTGGGTGTAGGCATACGACCCGAGCAAGCCCTGTTCTTCTCCGCCCCAAAGCGCCAACCGGACACTACGGCGCGGCGCTTTCCCCAACGACATCAGGGCGCGGCCGACTTCGAGGACGCTGATCGCTCCGGTACCGTTGTCCTGCGCGCCGGTACCGAAGTCCCACGAATCCAGATGCGCGCCGATCAGGATCCACTCGTCAGGCCGCTCGCTGCCCCGAATCTCGGCCACAACATTGTTGACAGTCGTCTCTCCGGACGTCGTGTTCTCGATCACGAATTGAACGGTGACAGGGCCGCGCTCCAGTTCTCGCTGAATCAGCCTCGCGTCCTCCATGCCTATTTCGGCCCCAGGCAACGGAAGCAACTTCGCACCCCAGAGACCGCCGTGCGCATTCAAAACATTATTCTTCTCGCGATCCGGCACGATCACCGCCAGTACTGCCGCTTTCTGAAATGCGAGCCACGCTGACTCCAGCTTCGGTAAAGCCTTCCCGAAACCTTCCGCCATGATCTTGGCGGTATCCAGAAAGACGATTTTCCCGCGCAGATCGCCTTCGCGAGATCGCAGCACATCCGGCGCCACGTCTGCAACCATCACCACGTTGCCACGCACTCCTCCGGCCGGCGTTGACGGCGACCACCCCAACGACGCCACATTCAGCGGCCGAGACAAAGGCGCGATCATCGCCCCGCTCGCCGTGCCTCGCTGCCAGCCCGCTGGAATCGTGAACGGCTCCAGCCGAACATTCTCGATCCCGTAGCTCCGAAACTTCGCCGCCGCCCATGCCGTCGAGCGAACATATGCCGGAGAACCCGTCAACCGCCCCCCGATGCCGTCCGCGAGTTCTCCCAGGGTTGTCATCGAAGGTCCGTTGTAAATCGAAGCGGCCAGGCGGTCCGTCACCGGTTTCATTTCCGACGGTTTCTGCGACCACCCGAGCACCGGGATCGCCCACCACACCGCCAATGTAATTGCACGACGCAGATTCATTTCTCCTCCGGCCAACAAGATCGCTATCCCGATTCGCCAAGCGAAGGGGCATTCTCTACGAATACGGCCCGCATTGCAAACCTAGAAGCTTGGCCGCGTACTGAGTCATACGGTGGAATGACGGGCGGGGACGCCCGGCTCTCCACTGGCAAACCTGGATCGACAATAGCGACAATGACACGGTGTTCAACCTCTCATGCTAGACTCGCAAAGAGTCACCAACTTTGCGGATGCGCATCCTCACCCGCTACATTCTGGGAGAAGTCGTCTCCCACGCCTTGATCGGCGCGGCGGTTTTCACTTTCGTTCTTTTCACCCACGACCTCGGGCGCATCCTCGAACTGGTAGTCCGCAACAGCGCGCCGCTCCCGAGCGTTGCAGAAGTCTTTTTCTTCACCGTGCCGGTCGTGCTCACCTACACAATTCCCATGGGCGTGCTCGTCGGCATCCTCATCGGACTCAGCCGCCTGGCCGCCGACAGCGAAGTCACTGCCATGCGTGCCAGCGGCGTCGGCGTGTGGACGTTCCTGCGGGTGATTTCAATCTTCGTGGTGGTAGCCTGGCTGCTTGCTCTCGGTAACAGCGTCTATCTCGCGCCGCGGTCACTCGCTGCTCTCGGACAGCTCCAGAACCGCCTCAAATCTTCACAGGTTTCTTTCGAAGTCCAGCCCCGCGTGTTTTATGAGGGATTCCCGAAGAGAGTCCTCTACGTGCAGGACGTCAAAGCCATGTCCGGCGGGGCCTTGTGGAAAGGCGTGTTCCTCGCCGATTTGAGCGATCCATCCTCGCCGCGGGTCAGCCTGGCACGCGAAGGCCTGCTCGTCAGCCAGGGACCCGATACTCTGGACTTGCATCTCACCAACGGTTCCACGCACGAAACCGATCCCAAGAATCCGGACCAGTACCAGATCTCCAGTTTCCAGACCACTGACATCCCCATCCGTATTCCCGCGCCACAAAATGGTCAGGAGCACGAACCCACATCGCTCGGCGAGATGAAGGTTGCAGACCTCATCCATAGCGCACAAAATGGCGACCCCGTGACCCGCCGCTGGCACCTGATCGAATACCATCGCCGCCTCGCGCTACCCACAGCCTGTATCGTCCTGGCCCTGGTTGGCATCCCTCTCGGCCTCTCGTCGAAGAAAGGCGGCAAGTCCAGCGGATTTGTCATGACCATTCTGCTGGTCTTTCTCTACTATTCGATTTCTTTGATCGGAGTGTCTTTCGCCCGCCAGGGCCGCATCTCTCCTGGCGCCGGGGTTTGGCTCGCCGATCTCGCGTTTCTTGCGGGAGGAGTGTTTTTGCTTTGGCAATCCGAACGCCGGCCGATGGAACTGCTGGCGCTTCGCAGCTGGCTCAAAGCTTCCAAGTGTCAGGTTTCAAGGCTCAGGGCCTGGCTATTCCCATCTTCAATGCCCCGCCCGCAAGAACTGGTACCGAACGGTGAGTTCGCCCGCCCGGCCGTCCGCGAGAGCATCGCCCGCCGCCTGCTCCGGCGCCGGCGGTTGTTCAACCTCCATTTCCCAACCATCCTTGACGACTATGTGCTGCGCGACTTTACGCTCTATCTCACGATGATCGTCGCTGCTTTCCTGATGCTGCTGCTGGTGTTTACCCTGTTCGAGCTGCTGGGCGACATCCTGCGGAACCAGGTCTCGCCCCTTACTGTGGGCGAATACTTGCTGAACGTAGTGCCCTATTTCCTTTACAACACCACTCCTCTCAGCATGCTGCTCGCGGTGCTCGTTACCTTCGGCCTGTTGCAGCGTTCCAACGAAATCACGGCGATCAAGGCCACCGGCATCAGTCTTTACCGGCTTGTCGTTCCAGTTCTGATCGTCTCGACGCTGGTCGCCGGTGTGCTTTTTCTTTCTGACCAGATATATCTTCCCTACACTAACAAACGACAGGACGCACTCCGCAACCGCATCAAGGGGAAACCCGCGCAAACTTATCTTCGCCCCGATCGCAAGTGGATCTTCGGCCAGCACTCGGATATTTACTACTATCAATTCTTCGATCCCGAGCAGAATGTTTTTGGCGGTGTGTCGGTATTCCAGTTCGATCCGCACACTTTCCAGATCACGCACCGGATCACGGCCGACCGCGCACATTGGTCGGAAGCCATGGGGCGGTGGGTTTACGAGCAGGGGTGGGAGCGCAGCCTGAGCGGCTCTGCCATCGAGACTTACCGCAAGTTCGATGTGGCGACCTATCCTGAACTGGCGGAAGCGCCTTCTTACTTCAAGAAGGAGATCAAGCAGTCGTCGGAAATGAGTTATGAGGAACTACGCCGTTACATTCGCGATCTGGAGCAGAGCGGCTTTGACGTGGTGCGCCTGCGCGTGCAGTTGCAAAAGAAGATCGCCTACCCGTTGATCACGCTGGTGATGGCCACCCTCGCCATTCCCTTCGCGCTTTCCGCGGGAAAGCGCTCAGCCGTGGCAGGGGTTGCCACGGCCATCGGTATCGGCGTTGTCTATTGGACGGCCTCTGGCCTGTTCGAGGCCATGGGAAATTTGAGTCAGCTGCCGCCCGCGGTAGCAGCCTGGTCTCCAGACCTGGTCTTTGGATTTATTGGAGGCTACCTGATCCTCCGGTTGCCCACGTGAACGAACCATTGAAGCCTTGAGCCATTGAATCATTGAGGCATTAAAAAACCTGGCAACTTGGTCTTCAATGACTCAATGACTCAATGACAAGATGATTCAATGACTCACCTCGCCGCCATCCCCCGCGGCCCTGAGGGACTGTTTACAATGGCGAGACTGCTCATTGTTCCGCTGGTCGTACTTACTGTAAAGGCGGAAATGTTACTCGAACCGTTGTTAGACGTGTAGAGAAATTTACCGCTCGAGTGCATGGCCATTGCCACCGGCTGCGATCCGGTCTGGAGGTTCGCCGGGGTTAGCGGAGTCAACGTGCCCGCTGTCGTGCCGATGCGAAATCCATAAACGTTGCTTGAGACTTCATTGACAACGTAGAGAAAATTGTTCGTCGGATCCACCACCATGCCGACCGGGTTCTGGCCCACCGAAGTGGGGGATCCCACCGGCACTAGCTTGGTCAGATCCTGAGCCGTGCAAACCGTATTGATCGCCGTGCACACCTGGAACACGCTCACCGCGCCTGTCACGGAGCCCTGGTTACCGACATAGACAAACAGACCGCCGGAATTCTCCCCAGTATTGACCGCAAGCACCGAGAGTGGATCGGGCTGAGTGGCGTAAGGTAAATTCGGCGGCGTGAGATCCTTCGGCTCGCCGGTTGAATCCACACAGAACGCGCCTAGGGTGTTGTCGTTGTGCAGGGCAGGATCCAAGTTGAAGGTTACATAGAGAAACTCTGTGGTAGTAGCACAAGGAAGCACAGCGTTGCCAGGTGGAGTAAACGCAACGACAGAAAGAGCGGTTGGAATTCTACCCACGGGGAACGGGCTTCCCGTTACAGGGGACAAACTGCCAGAGCCAGACTGCATGGTGAAGACTGAGATTGACGCACACTGAATATTCGGGGAACCATTCTGCGGTTGGTATTGGCAGTTCGTCGCCGAAGGATCCATTCCCTGATCGATCACGAATAGGAACTTTCCCGCCGGGTCGCGCGTCATAGCAATGGCCGTATCCCCGGACGTCAGAGTGGCGGCGGGCGTCGGCGTCCCCAAACTCCCATCGGAATTCACCGTATAGGAGTAGATCGTCGGCGGCGTAGACGCAGAAGGAATGCCCTGATTCAACACGAAAGCCGTAGCCCCCGTCGGGTCGAGGATAATGTTCAGCGGGAGTCCACAGGACCCGCCCGCTGGTGTGCACGTGCTCGCGTTGGAATTGATCAGCGACAAGTTCCCGCTCTTCAAATCGATGGCAAAAGAGCTCACGTTGTCTCCGGTCCCATTGCTTCCCTCGGTCAGCACATACAAGAGTCCCGAGGGCCGGGATGAGGAACTGCCGCAACTCAGCAGAAACAAACTCAGGGCACACAAGCCCACGAGGGCAACGACTCCGCCTATTTTCTTCGACATCTGTTCTCCCAGCCGCTTCCCGTCCGAAGGCGATATGCTGCCAGTCGTCACGGAGATTGAAGCTTGTGGCTGAAATATATTTGTGTATCAGGAATGAGCGGGAAGAGCAAACCCCTGAGCAGGACGACCAGCCGGAATCCGAATTTCAACCTGCAACCCACCCTCTTTGCGGTTGGATGCGCGAAGTTGCCCGCCATGCAGCCTGATGGCCCGGTCCGCAATCGACAGGCCCAGACCCGCGCCGCCGGTCTGGCGGTTGCGAGCGTCATCCAGCCGATAAAAGGGCTCAAATATCTTTTGCAGCGCTTCGTCTGGAACGCCCGGGCCGGAATCTAGCACGCGAACCATAACTTCTTCGCCATTCGCGGACTGCCGCCGCTCCAGCCGCACCTCCACCGTCGTGCCTTCAGCAGTATAGCGCGTTGCGTTCCTCACCACATTCTCCACGGCGCTGCGCAGCAAGGCTGGGTCGGCTTCGACCAGAAATTCATCCGCTGCCTCGGCCGGCTGATCGGCCGGCGAAGTCACGAGGCAGGCCCGACCCGGAGTTTCATACTCGGCGTCGCGTGCCACCTGCTCCACCAATTCCCGCAGCGACAATTTGGTTTTTCGCAGGCCGTCGGTCCCCGACTCCAGCCGAGAAATTGTCAGCAACCGCTGGATCAGCTGATTCAATCGGTCAGCCTCCAGTTCGATTCGGTTCAGCGAATTTTCGAGTTCCGGCGCGACTTCTGGGTCGACTTCTGAAGCAGCCCGCTGACGCGCCAAGCCCAGAGCCACACTCAGCCGAGCCAGCGGAGACCGCAGTTCGTGGGAAACATCCTTCAACAATCGCGACTGCGAGTCCACCAGCACTTCGATTCGTTCGGCCATGCGATCAAAATCACGCATCAGCTCTGTCATTTCGTCGTGCCGACCACGCTGCGGCGCGCCTGTGCGCGCGCTCAAATCGCCCGCCGCGAGACTCTGCGCCGCCTTCCGCAAACGCGTCACCGGACTGGTCATCGACCATGCCAGCAGGTAGCACATCAGTCCCGAAGAAATTACCGCGATCGTGAGGCCGAGACCAGGGATATCATGCGGCCCGAAAAAAATCCTTGGCCCATGCGGCAATTCCAATACCAGCGTATACCGTTTTCCATCGAGCGTCAGCGCCTGTCGCAGAATGCGGTCCGGTAACAGACTGTCAATCCACCCACGATGATGCGGAAAGTCCCCATGGGGTGCACCGTGCGGAGGAACCCCTTGCCGCGAATCCTCGATCCAGGGCGGCACTTGCCGTCCACCGAGTTCATGGCCCGACGGATCAAAAACGAATGCCCTGACGTGCTGCGTGTGCAAAAGTTCTTCGAGATAGTCGTGGGCGGCGCGCTCTCCACCACTTTGATAAGCATTCACGGCCTCCGCCACAATTTGCGGACCCTGGCTCTCGATCCCATGCCGCGCGGGGCGCAGGGCAATCGTCACCAGAATCGCCAGCACCAGGAACAGCGCCTGGGCAGCCCAGAATGACAGAAAAATTCTCAGGAAAAGGCTCTTCATTATTAGTATTCGCTGTTATCTGCTTCGATTATTTCTTCACCTTCGGCGCCGGCCGCGCAAACATGTATCCCACTCCTCGAATCGTCTTAATGTGATCTCCGTCCTCTTCGGAGTCGCCCAACTTCCGCCGCACCTTGCTGACGTGCATATCGATGCTGCGATCGAACGGCATGAACTTCCGGCTGAGCACGGCATTCACCAATCGCTCCCGCGTCACGACTCGCCCCGCTTCGCGCAGTAACACTTCGAGCAGATTGAATTCCACCGAAGTCAGGTCGACCGGTTGCCCGGCTCGCAGGACACTTCGCGTTGCTGGATCCAACTCAACGTCGCCCACGCTCAGCACTTCCGGCGCCTCGTCCGCCGCCGTGACCCGCTTGGTGCGGCGCAGGATCGCGCGGATCCGCGCCACCAGTTCCCGGGGATTAAAAGGCTTCGGAAGATAATCGTCGGCCCCAATTTCCAAACCAACGATACGATCCACGTCCTCGCCGCGTGCCGTTAACAGCAGCACCGGAATCTTCGACACGCTGCGAATCCGCCGTAGCACTTCGAAGCCATTGATCCCCGGCAGCATGACGTCCAGCACGACCAACGAATAGTCGTTGGTCAGCGCCTGTTGCAGGCCCTGTTCGCCATCATGGACAGCCTTCAGGCTGAACCCTTCGGCCGTCAGGTACTCCTGCACCAGCGCGCACAATTCGACGTCGTCATCCACCACTAGCACGTGATCCATTCTTCTATTCATCTAACACCTTCGCTTGATTCGGCGCAGTAAAGATTTGTGATTACTGGACAGAGGCGCTGCTGGCTATTAGCTCCTGGCTTTTAGCTAAAAGCGAACAGCTAAGAGCCAAAAGCCTATTCCCGCGTTTACAAAACTTTACTCCGCTTGACCGACTCTTTACCTCATATTTTCCAGAACGGTGTTCTTATCTGCATAGATGTTCGGGCTGCCTCCCGGACCAGAGGAGATCAACCAATGAAATCAACTCGTATCCGCATTCTGACCATTAGCGCGGCTGTAATAGTGGCGGTGGCCGCAGCGATTGCGCAGGGCATGCATGGGCATGGCGGCTCCGGCCATGACTTCAATCACATGCTCGGATTTTTCACCGACTATCTCGACCTGACCAGCGATCAGCAGGCCCAGGTCAAGGCTATCTGGGACAAAGAAAAACCTACACTCGAACCGCTGATGAAGCAGATGCACCAGAACAAAGCTGATATGCGCGCACTTGAGGCCGCCGGTCCCTTCGACGAAGCCAAGACTCGCGCCCTCGCCACGCAACATGCCCAGACCATGATCGAAGTGGAGGTCCAGCACGCCCGCGTCATGTCCGAAATGGTACAGGTCTTGACCGCCGATCAGAAAGCCAAGCTGGCCAAGTTCGAGGCCAAGCACGAGGACCATATGAAAGACCACATGGAATCTAAGACAACGGACTAACTTCGTCATGTAGACTCCGCACGCGCCGGCAAAACTGAAGGCGAGGGCGCGATACGTTAGGCACTACAGAGACGCGGCAAGCCTCGTCTCTAGAGAAGAGTGTCTCTCTCCGATCCGGGTGAGGATGGAATTTGCAGCCTCCGTTCTCACCCGGCTTTTTAAAATGGAGGAACCGTATGGAACGCGCCGACCTGCTCTACTCGGGATTGATGTTCGCCGCGGGCATGCTGTCGCTCTGGACCGCACTGCTGCTTACCGCCACCTTCGTTGCCCTCGCACCCGCGCTCAGAAAATCCGCACCCACCGCTGCTACAATCTCATCTACAAGAAGTCACGTTCCTACGCATCATGGTGCCGAAGAATCTACGCCCACTTGTTCCCTATCTAAAGCGCTACCGCAGCGGTCTGTTCTGGGGCGCGCTCTGCGTCCTATTCAATAACGGGATCTGGATACTCTTCCCGCAAGTTTTGCGCCGCGCCGTGAACGATCTTCACT
Source organism: Terriglobales bacterium (assembly GCA_035260505.1). Lineage (GTDB taxonomy): Bacteria > Acidobacteriota > Terriglobia > Terriglobales > Acidobacteriaceae > Acidiflorens. Next base: position 6,847 of record DATFVD010000355.1, on the reverse strand, counting down.
CGGGAGTAACCCGGCAGAAACTTCTCACATACTCGCTGCTCATCCTCGCCATCGCTCTGATCAAGGGTATCTTCCAGTTTCTGACGCGCTGGGTGGTCATCGGGATCTCGCGCGATATCGAATTCGATTTGCGCAACGACCTGTTCGCGCACCTCGAGCGCCTCTCGTATTCCTATTACCAGCGCAACCGCACGGGTGACATCATGGCCCGCGCAACCAACGACCTCAACGCCGTCCGGATGCTGCTCGGCCCCGCCATCATGTACTCGGCGAACACGATCGTCTTCACCGCTGGCGCTCTGGCTTTCATGCTCGCCATCAGCCCCAAGCTGACGATCTACGCCTTTCTACCGCTGCCTATTGCCAGCATCGTCATCCAGTATTTCGGGCGCCGCATTCATGAGCGATTCGAACGCATTCAGGCAATGTTCTCTGACATCTCGGCCCGCGCCCAGGAAAACTTCTCGGGCGCGCGAGTTATCCGCGCCTATGTACAGGAGCAGGCGGAGATCGCCGCCTTCGAGAATGCCAACCAGGAATACATTCGTCGCAGCCTTGGCCTCGTTCGTCTGATGGGAATGCTCTGGCCGACACTGGAACTCATGCTCGGCGCGGCTGTCGTCATCGTGCTGTGGCTCGGGGGACGAGAAGTCCTCATGGGAAAGATCTCCGTCGGCGATTTCGTTGCCTTCAACACCTATATGGTGCAACTGACCTGGCCAGTGATTGCCCTCGGCTGGGTCATCAACATCTTCCAGCGCGGAACCGCGTCTCTGGTGCGCATCAACGAAATCATCTCCCAGCAACCCGAGATCGTCGATGAATCTGCCCTCGCTTTAGACAATGGAGCGACGGGCGTCTCGCCCGTTCCGCCGGGCGGGGACGCCCGGCTCTCCACTAACATCCTCGGCGAAATTGAGTTCCGCAATCTTAACTTCGCCTACAACGGCACCTCTGTTCTCAAGGACATTAATCTCCGCATCCCGGCCGGCTCCAGCCTAGCCATCGTCGGCCCCACCGGGTCCGGGAAGACAACGCTTGTCAACCTGATCCCGCGTATCTACGACGCCGAGCCCGGCAGCGTTCTGATCGACGGACAGCCCCTCCGCCAGTTCCCGCTCGACTCGCTGCGCCGCCACATCGGATTCGTTCCCCAGGAAACATTCCTCTTCAGCGATACCATCCGCGAAAACATCGCCTTCGGCATTGCAGAGGAAAATGGCGAGGCCTCACTCGACCAGATCAAAGCCGCCGCCGAAGCCGCCAACATCGCGCAGGACATCGAAGGTTTCCCGGAAGGCTACAGCACCACCGTCGGCGAACGCGGCATCACGCTCTCCGGAGGCCAGAAGCAGCGCACCGCCATCGCCCGTGCCCTTCTGCGCAGTCCCCGCATCCTCATCCTCGACGACGCCCTCTCCAGCGTCGACACCCACACCGAAGACAAGATCCTCAACCATCTCCGGGAAATCATGCACGGACGCACCACCATATTCATCTCCCACCGAGTTTCTACCGTCCGGAACGCCGACTTAATCGCCGTGCTCCACCAGGGACGCATCGTAGAACTAGGCACCCACGACCAACTTATCGCCCGCAACGGCTATTACACCGATCTTTATAACAAGCAGTTACTGGAAGAAGAGCTAGCCGAAGTCTAGGAAGGCTCCTGTAGGACGGGCCTTTACCCGTCCGAGCCGGGCGAAAGCCCGGCAGCTGCCTGTGATCAGCGCGCTCTGGACTCACTAGGGGTCCGCGGGGGATGGAGAGTCCCATCGGCCAACCTGCGTCCGCGGTATAAATGTCAAATTTTTGTCAATAAAAGCTAACTAACGGCTCCGACTCATACAACCCCGCAAGGAATAACTTGATCAGACAAGGGGAAGCGAGGATAATGCTCGCGAAGTTCCCCACCATACTTCCGCGCCACGGAGTGATCATGCCACGTTCGTCATCGGCCTTGATGCCCTTGTCTAAACTTTGGACCAGCCTTGCGATGTTCATTCTGTTCCTTCTGCTGGCAAGTCCTCTATTTACAGCGAGAGCCTTTGGCCAAGGACGGAGCCAGAAAATGCGTCCGGCCCCGCTCGGCGAATACGACGAGGACCAACCCCAGAAGCGGGCGGAATGGAACATGCGCGGCCGCGAAGCACCGAAGGGACAGTCGGCGGCGGCGCTCCGTCTGCGGGCGCACCGTCAGAAGATGGCGATGCGTGCCCAACGCGAGGCGGCCGCTACCAAAGCCGCGCATTCCCAAGCGACCGGTCCAGCCACGTCCGGTTGGGTCGCGCTCGGACCAGCACCGCTGGTTTCCGATCAGGACTCTTATGGCATGGTCTCGGGTCGTACTACCGCGATAGCTGTCGACCCGAGCGATGCGACCGGCAACACCGTGTACGTCGCTGGCGCCTATGGAGGCGTATGGAAATCGACTAATGCCGCCAATGCTGTCGCCGCGAATGTGACTTGGACCCCGGTCACCGATCGGCAGGCCTCATTAGCCAGCGGTGCGGTCTCGGTCAAGCCGGATGGCACCATCGTGCTCGTAGGAACTGGAGAGCCCAACAACGCGATTGACAGCTACTACGGAGTCGGGATTCTCCGCTCGACCGACAAAGGTGCAACCTGGACCTTAGTCTCTTCTGCCGACAGTGGAGCCCACCCCTTCGCCGGCCTGGGTGTAAATAAGTTTGCCTGGATCCCGGGTTCGAACACCGTAGTGGCGGCCACCGCAACGTCAGCCAAAGGCTTCGAGGAGGGTCTGATTGGCAGCAGCACCAATCGGGGCCTCTATCTGTCCACTGATGCCGGACAAACCTGGGCGTTTCAGGCGCCGACGGACGGGAGCACTCCGATCTCTGTCAACGATGTTGTGTATAACGCGACGGCAGGCAAATTTTTCGCTGCCATTCGCTACCACGGCGTTTACAGTTCTACTAGCGGCACAAGTTGGACCCGGCTTGCGAACCAGCCCGCCCCGACCGCTCTCACCCTGACTAACTGTCCCACTGCGGCGACTGTCAATTGTCCGATGTATCGCGGCCAGCTGAGCGTGGTTCCCGGCCGCAACGAATTATATTTCTGGTTTGTAGACATTAACGACAATGACGGCGGTGTCTGGCAGTCAACGGACGGCGGAACTTCCTGGACGAAGATCGACGAAACCGGAATCGCGAATTGCGGCGACAGCGCCGGTTGCGGCACGAGGCAAGGTTTTTATGACTTGGAAATCTCGGCGGTCGCTGACGGTACCGCCACCGATATCTATGCGGGCACAAGAAATCTCTTCAAGTGCAAGCTGGCCAGCGGGGCCACCACTTGCTCGACGGTCGACGCCAATCTTCCTAACTCCTGGCTGAATTTGACCCACGTCTACGGCACCTGCACCAGCAAAGCCGGCGTGCATCCTGACCAGCATGGCATGGATTTCATCGTCGCCGGCGGCAAAGACATCATATATTTCGGCAACGACGGCGGCGTCTACCGGGCGCTGGACGGGTATACCGGTCTGAACATCGGCTCCTGCAACACCGCCGGGAACAATCAGTTCGACGACCTCAACGCGACCATCGGATCGATGACGCAGTTCGTTTCGTTTTCCATCCACCCCACCGATCAGAACACCGTGATCGGCGGCACGCAGGACAATGGCTCCCCCGCAAGTTCCACCGCAACCAGCAGTTCACAATTCTTCACTGCCCTTGGCGGCGATGGCGGTTACAACGCGATTGATCCTACCACCCCGGCCAATTGGTATTCGGCATTTACCGACGTCGAGATAGGGATATGCCCGACCGCTCCCGCGTGCAACGACAACGCATACTTCCTGGTCGCGGATAGCACGTTCGTGGGCAACGATCAAGGCTCGTTCTATACCCCCTACATTCTCGATCCTCAGGACTCAGGAACCATGCTGATTGGCACTTGCCGCCTCTGGAGAGGGGCGGTCGCCACTGGCGCGTTCGCAGCCCTCAGCAGCGACTTCGACGGTTCGTTTCCGCCCTGCGTGGGGTTCCCGTCCGGCGAAAACGACATGGTGCGCGGCATCGCGGCAGGCGGCCCCAAGGACGGCAGCGGACTTTCCAATGTTGTGTACGCCACGACGGAAGGAAGCGGCCCTAATGCTGGCGCGGGCGGCGGTCACGTCTTTGTCACCACAAACGCGGCCACAACCCAGATGTCCGACGTTACCGGCAGTATCAACCCGTCGAGCTACGTCATTTCCTCGGTTGCAATCGATAGTTCCGACGCGACCGGAAAAACTGCATACGTCGGGATCATGGGATTCAATGCGTCCCACGTCTTCAAGACGACCTCTGCGGGTGGCGCCTGGAGTGATTGGACCGGAAGCGGCTCAACCGCGCTGCCGGATTCTCCTGTCAACGCCCTGCTGGTCGATTCGGTCGCCGGGCAGATCTACGCCGGAACCGATGTCGGCCTTTTTGTGAGCTCCACGTCGAGCGCCAGCTGGACCGAGGTCGGTCCGGCTCCTGGTAGCGGGCAAGTCGGTTATTTGCCAAACGTGCCAGTCACCGCAATCCGTTTATTCAATTCCGGCTCCGTCAAGAAACTGCGGGCCTCCACTTATGGACGCGGCATCTGGGAATTTAACATTTCGACGGATTTCACCGTTCCAGCCACTCTGGCGGACCCACCTAACGCTAACCCCGGGCAGACCACCTCAACCGCTATGTTGATTTCTCCGGTGGGCGGAAGCTCGTTTGCCAATAAGGTGACATACACGTGTTCCGCTGGGCTACCAACAGGCGCGACTTGCTCGTTCAACCCAACCCAGATCAATGCATCCGGCTCGGCGACCACTGTGACAATCACCATCCATACCGCGGGTCCATTCACCGGAGCTGCGGCAGTCCCTCAGCACAAGTTGTTGGGCCAGAAACAGCGGCTGTGGCTGCCGTTGAGCCTGCCACTCGCCGGCATGGTATTGGTGGGATTGGCCGGGCGGAAGTTGCCATTCCGACACAAAATCGAGGGTCTGTGCGCGAGCCTAATGCTCACCGGGTTCCTGGTGGCGTGCGGAGGCGGCAGCTCGACGCCACCACCGCCCCCCGTCTCAGTCACGGTGAGTCCGAGCGCGGTAAACACCTTATACCCCAGCCTGTCGGGAGCGCCGGCCCAGACTCAGCATTTCACCGCGACCGTAAACAACTCGACTAACCAGAGCGTGACCTGGGTGGTGACAGGCGGAACCCCCAACGGCACGATTGACGCGACCGGCATGTACACTGCACCGGCCGCGCTACCCAGCCCCTCGAACGTGACCGTCGTCGCGACATCCGCGGCCGATCCCACTAAGTCAGGCGCCGCAACGGTAAACCTCCAGACGCCCACGCCCGCTGGGACGTATCCGATCACCGTAACCGTGACGGAGGGGTCGGTGGTTCACACAACCACGTTCAACCTGACCGTGAATTAGTCAGAAAAACAGATTGAGCCACCACTGGCACGCCCTCGGGCGTGCCTTTTTTTGTTGGTATTTCTCAGTCGTCGTCCGGATCCGTCGGTGGCGTGTGATCATTCAGAAAATGCTGCGCATCGAGAGGCGCGGAGATCGTCTTAAACTGTAACGGCGTCTGATTGAAGTCGAAGCAATCGGAGAAGTCATCGGCCGGCGCATCCGCGTAGCCGAGCGAAGGCAGATTGAAGGTGTTCTCAGTGAACTTCAATATGCTGCCGAAATCATGCTGCGTGTGCGAAATGTGCTGCGCCTTAACATAAGGCGAGACCACGATGAGCGGCACCCGGAAACCATATACGTAGCCGCATCCCCAGGTCGCGCAATTCACCTGCACTTGGGGCGGCGGAACGTGGTCGTACCAGCCTCCCCAGTCGTCCCAGGTGATGAAAATCGCGGTGTTGGCCCAATAGGGGCTGTTGCCAATGGCATTCACCACCGACGCCACCCACGATGGTCCGGTCGTGCCGCCGGACGCTGCGTGATCTGAATCCTGGCCAGCCGGAATCACCCAGCTCACGTCCTTCAGCTGGTTGCTGGCAATGTCGGTGAGTATCTGCTTCTGATTGAGGATCACATTGTTGGTCCAATCGGATCCCACGCAGGCGGTGGCGTTCGGCGGAGGCAGGTTCGGTCCGCAAATATGCTGGATGGCCTCCGGGCCGGTCCAGATCGCGGGGCTCGAAGGCGTGTAATACCGCCAAGTCAAGGATTTTGCCTCCAGCAGATCGGTCAGTGTCTGGTGCTCCAGACAGGGATAGATTGGCGCATTGGAAGTTTCGCTGCCGCTCGGATCAATCAACTTAACCGCGGCCCCAGGCACCGCGTCGCATCCGGCGTTGGGCGGGCCGGTCACGATCGGATTCTCCGCCGCAAACAGGTTGCTGCCGGTACTTGGAGCCGACGTCCCGGAAATGATGAACTGATGCGCCGGAAAGCTGGGTCCCTGGTTGGTCTGAAACATCCGGTCTGCGAATGTGTATTGCTCGGCTAACTGGAAGTAGGGTTGGATATACGCCGCCGCTGGGTCCACATAACCAAACTGCAAGTCAGGCGCGGGGCAGTCCGTCGCCCCCGGGGTGCATGTAACCGGAATCAAGTCCGCCCCGTCCATCTGACATTGTCCAGTCACCGAATTCAGGTCGCACATGTTATTGAATGCACGGTGACTGTGGACGGGGTCGTAGTCCACCTGGAGACTGATTTTCTTCAGCTGAATCGTATTACCGGTGTGGTCTTTTCCGCTTTTAGCAATGTCCGCGCCGCGGCTGATCAGCACCGGATCCTGGAAAAGATTATCCGGGGTGCGGTTCTCCTGGAAGATCACCACCACGTGCAGAATCTTTCCCGGCGGCGGCGGTGGAGGACTGC
>DATFVD010000354.1:0-3346 GCA_035260505.1 Terriglobales bacterium | reverse complement strand
CGACTCTTCCTCATGGCTGCCCATTCAGCAGAAATTCTTCGAGGCCGGCTCCGGCGACTACTTTCTCTTCAAATACTCCAACATGATGAAAAACCTGAAAATTAGCGATTCTAAGTTCAAGCCCGACTGGCCCAAAAACGCGACGCGCGTGAAGCCTCACCAATAGCCTGGGCTTCCCGAAGCGCAGTTCGCCCGTCCCGAACGACCCGGCCTTAGCCCGCGGCCCGTTCCTGCGCCAGCAATTGCTCCTTCCGCGAAAGCCCCCAGCGATACCCCGCCAGGCTGCCGTCCTCGCGGATGACCCGATGGCAAGGCACCACAATCGAAACGGGATTCGTGGCGCAAGCTCTCGCCACCGCCCGTACGGACTTCGGACTCCCCAGCGCCCGTGCCACTTGCGTATAGGTGCGCGTGGTGCCCCGCGGAATCCTCTGCAATTCCTGCCAGACGCGCCGTTGAAATGCCGTCGCTTGCAGATCCAGCGGCAGCTCCAGCCGCGGCGGATTTCCCTCCACGCGATGCACAATCTCTTTTACCCACCGCTCGAAAGAATCTCCAGCAGCGGAAATTTCCGCCTTCGGATACTCCTCGCGCAGTTCGTCGACCAGCTTTGCATCCGCGTCTCCCAGATAGACGGCCGAAATGCCTCTCTCCGTCGCCCCAACCAAAATTTTCCCCAGCGATGATTTCGCGATGGCGTATCCGATTTTCATGTCCTTCCCTCCCTTTCGATAGGTTGCAGGGGTCATGCCCAGCTGTGCGTTGCTGCTTTCATAGACGCGGCTCGTCGAGCCATAACCGGTTTCGTAAAGCGCCTCGGCGATTCCTTTTCCTTCTCCCAGCATTTTCTTGAAGCGTGCGAGCCGCAGCGCCGCCGCCAGATCGCGCGGACGCAACCCCGTCACCTGCACGAATGCTCGCCGCAAGGTTCCCGGTGTCGTCTCCAACCTCGCAGCGAGTGCTGCAAACCCAACGCTTTCGTCTTCTCCGTATTTGGCCAATTCCCGCGAGGCGCGTTCGACCAGCGCCACCGGTCCTGCCACTTCATTGGGCCGGCAGCGCCGGCACGGCCGGAATCCTTGCTGCTCCGCCTCGGCGCCGCTGTGAAAGAAAACCACGTTGCGCCGCAGCGGCCGGCGCGCAGGGCAAGACGGACGGCAGTAAATGTGTGTTGAACGGACAGCCAGCACAAATGTGCCGTCAGCGCGCGCATCGCGAGTCATCGTGGCGCGCCAATAGCGAGCCGCGGCGCGCGGTGGAATGTCGGTTTTAATTTGCTGGTTCTTGCGGTTCATGTTCATGCGCCAACACTAGCAACAGCGCGCAAACCAATCTATCCGCGAACGCCCGTCAAAAACAGGTCTTTATTTGACGCGGGATCAGGCTTCCACGGGTTCAACGGCCCGGCCTTTCGCTCGCAGCGGCCTTTGGTGAGGCGCGGTAATCACCAGTAAAACAGCCGTCAAAATCACTCCCGCGGCGATCACCGTACGCAAGTTGATGGTTTCCCCAATCAGGAGCCACCCGAGAAAAAGCGCCACCACCGGATTCACAAACGCATAAGTCGCCACGCGCGTCGCCGTGCTTTTCTTCAAAATGGAGATGTACGCGGTGAAACCCACCATCGACCCAAACACAATCAGATATCCAAGCGCCGCCCACGAACGCGCCGAGACCGCCCTAAGATGGAGACCGCCAACCTCTCCCGACACGATCCCCGCAATCCACAACGAAACTCCACCCGCAAGGCACTGCATCGCCGCTCCCATTAAGGGTGAACCGGAGAGGCCCCCGGCATGCTTGGAGTAAACGGATCCCGCAGCCCACGCCAGTGAGGCAACCACCAGAAGCCCAACTCCAATGGGATCGACGCGAGAAGACCCACCCAGGTTTTTAGGACCGACCAAAAGCGCCAACCCGCTAAAGCCTAGCAGTAGCCCAGCCACCACGCGCGCTCCGGGTCGCGTGCCTCCCGGTCGCAGCCAATCAATGAGAACCATCCACAACGAAACCGTCGCGACAAGCAGCGCCGCGACTCCCGAAGGAACCGTACGTTCGGCCAGGCAAACGCCGCCGTTTCCAACGCACAACAGTAAGAAGCCCGTAATGAAGGACATACGCCACTGTGCCGCTGTCGGCCGCACGCCGGTCTTCCAGCGCAGGATAGGGTACAGAATGAAACCTGTCAGCAAATGACGAGAACCGGCCAGCAGGAGTGGCGGAAACGATTCGATTCCCACGCGAATCGCCAGATACGTCGATCCCCAAACCACATACACAAGCCCGAACGCGATAATCACCGGCGCAGAGGTTCGTGAAGCCGGTGGCTCGGCATCGGGAGCCAGTGGCGCAGGATCACGTTCGAGCAGAGTGGTAGACATCGTGAGCTCACCTTAAAACTACAAACGTAAACGGCCAACGACCGCGTGTCGAGCGCCATATTGGATGAGAAGTTCTTGCCGTCGCGTCAAGAAAAATGAATCAACAGTGCGCTGTCGCCCGGAGAGGTACTATAACTAAGCAGTTTGGGTTAAGACACTTCCGGACTTTTCCACAGGTTGACCTCCGTCCGGTTTAGTGGCATTTTAGCGGCCCACTCCGCTGTATCGAAATAGCAGGTCGGGCTTTTTTGGGGGACCACGCAACAAGTTTATAGCCGCATCTCCTGAGGGCGAGATGAGAGCGAAAAACCGCGCAAGACCGTTGTGGCCGTTGCCGGAAGACAATGCGGGGAAAGCTCGGCCCGTGCGTGCTGCCGCTCCGCAAGTTCTTCCGAAGCCGGCGGCAGTCTCGCCATTGGGTCTGGCGGCGCTATCTTCCGACTCTCAGCCCCGTCGCTTCGTCCGCGTGCCCACTCACGCAGTCGGCGTCCTCCCGGAGCACCGCGAATACCCGCGCGCCACCCTGCAGCTCCCTTTGCGACTGCGCAGCGTCAACAATGTCCCCGAAGAATTTCCAGTCACTCTGGTTACCCGCGACGTCAGCTCGACTGGTGTCTACTTCCTTTGCCCGAGACCCCTCGCCATCGGAGCTTCGCTCGAGATCGATATCGTTCTCGTCAGCAAGCCCATGGGTTACGGCAGCGTTTTTCTCGCCTCCAGGGCTCACGTACAACGCTGCGAAACTGCGGCCATGCCCGGTTGGTACGGAATCGCCACCTCCTTCGATGACGTGCAGTTTGACCGCGACGATCGCGTCCCCGCCCGCTTCCTCAAGCCCTGAAATCTTCCTTCGGCAAGCCTTTCACCCTCTGGTTTTTCGATACCTCCGTGCCAAACTTTCCACAGCCCAAACGCTTGCCGACTGGAACACTCTTGACCTAAACTCTCTGCCATCCGTGTTCCTC
>DATFVD010000353.1:0-2615 GCA_035260505.1 Terriglobales bacterium | reverse complement strand
GCTCCGCGAAATTCCCGCCGCGCACGTAGTCGTCCTGCTCGAAGCTGGCAAGCGGCGTCTGGTCGCCGCGCGCAATCCGCAAGGCGCGATAAGTGAAAATGCGCTCGCTATCGCTCACGTGACCCAGCACTTCCTTCACGGTCCACTTGTCCGGCGCGTAACGGAAATTCCCGTCGCGCTCGCTGTGCGCCGCAAACAGCTGCGCTACTTGCAACCTCTGAACCTCGAGGATGCCCACAATGTCGTTCCCTTTAACTTTGGAGATATAAGTTTCGTAGTAAGGTGCGTACTCCCCGGGTGCGGGCCTGGCCGCTGCTGCTCTTTTCGGTTCCATCCCTTTAGTATAGCCCCGCTCGCTACCCCAGATTCAATGCCGCGGCTGCGGAACAACGATTCCGCAACCAGTGTTGGCTGAGGTGGGAATTAGGTAGGTTTGGAGTGGCGTTGAAGCGTGTCTGGCCAGGAGACGGATGCGAAGTGTAATTCGCATAGGTCTTCAAGGGCGAAAGTGGGTCGGCGACACCATTTGAAGAGTCCACAGGCCGGAAGACCGCGACGAGGATCCCTGGGACGAGCAGAAGTGTCGGACGAGGTGGTGCGGAAAACCTCAGGGCGATATGCCGGCGGGAGCCACTTCACTGTAGAGTTCAGCAGCGATGAGCCTGGCCCAGAAGATTTGCGTCTTACCGTGGCGTACGGAGGGCTTCACATTGCGCGCCAGGAAGACATGAAAAATGTTGTAAGCCAGGAAGGCCACCAGCAAAAAGCATTCGATGGCGCCGGGATCATGCTTGAACACATGATCGGAGTGCCATTCGTTGGCCAACTCGTTGAAGGCATAATTCTCGATATCCCATCGCTGGTGCCCTAAATGGACGATGCGATCGACGGGAACTTGGGCAGGCGGTAGCGTGGTCGCCCAGATCCAGTCACTTGTTTGTGAGTCGTCCTGCTTGTCGAGTTGCCGGCGAACCGTGTAGGTCTCCAGGGAACGAACCACGCGCACCGGAGCCTGCACCTGGGGCCAGGAGAGTAAGTCTGGAAAATCCCACCAGTAGCACGGGCGGGATCGATAGCTACCCGGCTGAGGCGCCACATGGTCGAATAATCCAGCCACGTCCTGATAGAGATTGCGGCGTTCCTCTTTAAGAACCACCAGAGCGTGTTTGCCGCGAGCGAGCAGAAAGTTGAAAAACGGCGCCTTGGCGTAAAGCGCGTCGGCGAGCACCACATCGAAGGCCCGTGGATAGGCAGGGATCACGCGCGCCAATAAGCGCAGGGCCGTTTCCACTTCCTCCTCGCCGGGCCGCTGCGGCTCATGATCCAAGAGCAAGCGCACCGTCTCCCGTCCCGGCAGGGCACCGGGCAGCAACAGCAAGGTAACCTGCCGATGATAAAACTGGATGCGATCGCCTCCCGCTCCATGAATGGTTCGCTGCAAACAGCCGGAACAATGACGCAGGTAGCTGGCGTGGCTTTCGTGACCATCGAGAACGACCACTCCCAAGCCGTAAATATCCGGCAAGGCTTTGTTCCGTTTCAGACGCTCGTAAACGTCGTGAATCCCTTGCCGCAGCCCCTGGGCATCGAGCAGAGCATGGACACGTCCCAGAGTGTCGGCGCTGAAGGCCGGCTCTCCGAGCCAACGCCGCCAGAAGCGGGCCCGGCCGACCTGTTCCCACGCGTTGCTACTGCCCATCCTGGCCAAAAACAACACCAGCGACGATTTCACCACCGCCGCGGTGGAAATGCGCGGTTTCTTTCTTCGGTCGGAAACCAGTGTGACGATGTCTTTGGAGAGTTGAAAGATCTTTTCCGAATAGGCGATCAGGCGACGAAGAACGATTATCGTTTCTTTTCCTGAAGCCGTTTCCATTCCAACTCGGAAACTTCCTCAATCAGTTCCTGCATCAGGTGATAGTCGTTAACGGCTTGGCGAACGCGTTGCTGCCAGGCTTTTGGGACACAAATCTGGCGAAGCTTCCCCGCTTGGCTCTGCACCAGGTACAAAGACTTATGCAGTTCCCCTCGGGCGCAACGGCAATTGGCCTTGCCACAGGTGCCCTCTCGTTCCGAGAGAGTGCCACGAAGAAACCATTGACCGGAGGAAAGCTGCGCAATACGGGAACGGAAGTTGCGCTCGACGGCGGAGAGTTTGCTGCGGTTCACAGGGTCGCTCATACCTTATACATGTTCTATATACAAGATACAAAGAAAAGTCAAGAGCAGAAACACAATGCGAATTTGCTCTCTGAGCGTACCTCGGCTAAAACATGAATGGAATCAAACAGTTTGGTCGGTTAACAATCTTCGTTGCGGAACCGCTGAATGAAGGGCGGGTTATTGGACGAAGTTTGAGATTCTCGGGGTTGCGGGCGGAGCTAGCGCACTTCCCAGGTGTCGCCCGCGTGCAAGAGTTTGTTCAGGTCGCCTGGACCACGCTTGGCGATGACGTCCTTTATCTGCTGGTTCATGACGTCTTCGTAGCGAGGCAGATCGTCCCACGCGCGAAGCACGCCGATTGGCGTGGGGAAGCCGGGGCGATGCTCCATGTGCGAGAGCAAAAAGGCATACGACGGACGCGGATGATGCGCGTCATGAACAATTAGATCCGA
>DATFVD010000352.1:0-14017 GCA_035260505.1 Terriglobales bacterium | reverse complement strand
AGTAGTCGAGAGCATCAAGGTCATTACCGAGAAGGCTTCCACCCGCATCTCGCGTTTCGCGTTCGAGCATGCCCGCAAGAACAAGCGCAAGAAAGTTCATTCCATCCACAAAGCAAACATCATGAAGTTGTCCGATGGATTATTTTTGCGTTGTTCGCGCAACATCTCGAAAGAGTATCCCGAGATCACCTACGGCGAACACATCGTCGACAACACCTGCATGCAACTGGTGATGAATCCCTATCAGTACGACATCCTGCTGATGGAGAATTTTTACGGCGACATTGTTTCCGATTTGTGCGCGGGACTGGTTGGCGGCCTGGGCCTCGTCCCCGGCGCGAATTTCGGCCACGAATGCGCCATCTTTGAAGCCGTCCACGGTTCCGCTCCCGACATCGCCGGCAAGAATATAGCCAATCCCACCGCCGTGTTGCGCTCCGCTCTGCTCATGCTGCGCCATCTCGGCGAGCACGAGGCAGCATTGAAGATCCGCAACGCAATTGACGAGGTCTACCGCGACCGCACGAAACTTACCCGGGATGTCGGCGGCTCCGCCGGCACGTCGGAGTTCGCTGACGCGATTATTCAGGCGATGGCGCAGAGTCCCGCTCCGGCGGAGCAGTCGGCGCTCCCGTAAAGACGCGGCTTGCCGCGTCTCCGGGCGGACTGAACGAGTTCTGCCAATCCTCTGTTAAACTGATGCCGCAACCGCATGATAAGTCATAGGGTGGAGCGACGGGCGTCTCGCCCGTCCACCGCGGCGGCCAGTCGGGCGGGACGCCCGGCCCTCCACCAAAAGCCAAAGGGGGCTATCCTGAAGGGCATCGAAATGCCGTACCATCGCGGACTGCACCGCTTCGCGGTCTTCACCGCTTGCGCCACCCTCGTCCTGATCGTTGCCGGAGCGCTCGTCACCAGCAATGACGCCGGGTTATCCGTCCCCGACTGGCCGACCACCTTCGGTTCCTACTATAAAATGCCGCAAATGGTTGGCGGCGTGAAGTACGAACATGGCCATCGCATGTTTGCAGAGTTCGTCGGCCTGCTCACCATCATCCTCGCGGTCTGGACCTGGCGGGTTGAGAAGCGCCGCTGGCTGCGCCTTCTGGGTCTGGCAGCCCTCGCAACCGTAATCACGCAAGGCATCCTCGGCGGACTGACGGTCTTATTCTTTCTCCCCGCAGCCGTTTCGAGCGCCCACGCCGCCGTGGCCCAGACCTTCTTCTGCATCGCCGTCGCCATCGCCGTCTTCACCGGACGCCACTGGATCGAAGAGCATCCACGGACCGAACTCGACCAGCGCCGCCCCGCCCTTTTTACTCTGGCGCTGCTCTCAATCTTTGTGCTCTATGTGCAACTGCTCCTCGGAGCCATGTTCCGCCACCATGGCTTGAGTTGGTGGCCGCACGTCATTAACGCAGCCGTCGTGGCACTCGTTCTCTCCTGGACCGCCGTTCGCGCCATCTCCGTTTACCCGGAAGTGGACGCCGTCCGCCGTCCGGCAATCGCCATGCTCGGCCTGATGGTCGCGCAACTCTGCCTCGGCTTTCTCGCCTTCATTACCCGTGTCATGTGGGGGAGGGATGCCGCGCAACCCGAACTGCCCATGGTGATCTCGACCGTAGTCCACGTCGCCGTCGGAGCGCTTTTGCTCGCGACAACGGTCGTTCTCGCCATCCAGGTCTGGCGGCACGTTCCCGTCGCCTTCGAGGAGCGCGTCCCCGGCCCGAGCCCCGTCGCCGCATAAAGTTTCCTTCTGTAGAGACGCGGCTTGCCGCGTCTGCCGCTGCCGTCAGACTCAGACGCGCCAAGCCGCGTCTCTACAGGAAATCCGTTGGATCGGCGTCCTTCGGATGCTAATCGCGTGCTCCCGTCGTAGAATACTCTGTGATCACGAACTCAACCGCCATCGACCTCGCTCCACCTGCCCAGCCTGCCGAACAAGCCGCTCCGCCCATGATTTCGGTTCGCGATCTCATCCATCGCTACCAGGACCGCACAGCGCTCAACCGCGTTTCCTTCGACGTGCACCCCGCCGAACTCTTCGGACTTCTCGGCCCGAACGGCAGCGGCAAGACCACTCTCTTCCGCATTCTTTCCACGCTCATGGTGCCCACTTCAGGCAGCGCCACGATCGCTGGCTTCGACGCCGTTCGCCAGCCCGGAGCCCTGCGCCGCCATATCGGCGTCGTCTTCCAGGCTCAGAGCGTTGACCCCAAACTCACTGCCTACGAAAACCTCTGGCATCAGGGACACCTCTACGGCCTGCGCGGCCCCGACCTGAAAACGCGCATCAACGAGATCCTCTCTCGCGTCGGATTGCTCGACCGTTCCAACGATCGCGTAGAGACTTTCTCCGGAGGCATGCAGCGCCGCATCGAGCTCGCCAAAGGCTTGCTCCACCATCCTGAGGTTCTGCTTCTCGACGAGCCCACCACCGGCCTCGATCCCGGCGCCCGGCGCGACCTTTGGCAATACCTCCAGATCCTCCGCGATCAGGAGCGTGTCTCCATTATCGTCACCACGCACCTGATGGAAGAAGCCGAACGCTGCGACCGCCTCGCCATACTGAACGAAGGCAACCTGGTGGCGCTGGGAACGCCCGAGGCGCTCACCCGTGAGATTGGCGGCGACGTTATTCTGCTCGAAGCGCGTGATCCGCAAACTCTGGCCGACCGCATCCGCGATACCTTTCACCTCGATGCCGCCGTCATGGACAACCGGGTCCGCCTCGAAATTGAAAATGGACATCGCTTCGTCCCCGACGTAGTCGAGGCCTTTCCCGGAGAGATCCAGTCGCTAAGCGTAAGCAAGCCTACTCTTGAAGACGTCTTCATCCACCGCACCGGCCACCGCTTCTGGAACGAAGACGCGGAGCCCTCCCAAACAACCGGCAAGAAGCGAGCGAAAAAAAAATCCTCTTAGGGAAAGAGAGAGCCTAGCCATGCGCATGATCACGCTACAACACAATCCGCGAGTCCGAGTCTTGAACATCCTCCTGGCGACAGCCGTCACGGCCGCATCTCTGTATTGCGGAACTCTGGCGATGGGGCAAACACCCGCTCCCAGTTCTCCGGGTAATGCAAACGACTGGAAGCAGGTCGAGGGTGCGATGGGCCGCTCCGGACAAATGCAGCCTGGCGACGTGATCAAGTTCGGAATGCCCAGAAAAGATCTTCATGTCGTGCTTGACAACGTCGCTATCAAGCCCAGCCTCGCGTTAGGTTCGTGGGTGGCATTCAAGCGCGACGGTGTCGGGGCCATGGTAATGGGCGACTTGGTCCTCACCGAGGACGAGGTCCAACCCGTCATGATGAAGCTCCAGGAGGGCGGCATACACGAATCCGCTGTCCATAATCACCTGATGGGCGAAGCGCCGCATGTGATGTACATGCATATTGCCAGCCACGGTGATGCCGCGCAGATGGCCAAGGCCGTCCACGATGCGGTGGCGTTAACGAAGACTCCCGGCCCAGATGACGCGCCTGCAGCTCCGCCCACAGCCGAACTTGGTTTCGACCAGAAGCAGGTCGAGCAGATTCTCGGGCATGCCGGGAAAATCAATGGCGGAGTTCTTCAGATCGGAGTGCCCAGGGCGGAGACAATTACCGACTCGGGTATGGCAGTTCCACCATCGATGGGCGTGGCGACAGCTCTAAACTTCCAACCGACCGGTAATGGCAAAGCGGCGATCACCGGAGATTTCGTACTTCTTGGAACTGAAGTTAATCCCGTCATTAAATCGCTACGGCAGAACGGAATCGCTGTGACAGCCCTCCATAGTCACATGCTGATGGAAGAGCCCCGCCTGTTCTTCATGCACTTTTGGGCAAATGACGATGCGGTGAAACTCGCGAAGGGACTTCGTTCGGCACTGGACAATACAAACTCAGCAAAGTGAATTCAGAATCCAACTCAGATATGCGCAAACCACCATCCGAGCCGGTGCCTGAGCCGGTGTCCGAAACAGCGTCCGAGACAACGCGAGTCTCGCTCACCCACTTCGTCGGATATTTCCTTTGGCTTGGGACCGTGGGATTCGGTGGACCGATCGCCCTTGCCGGGCACATGCAGCAAGACCTTGTCGATGATCGCGGTTGGGTTCGGAAAGAAGACTACCTGGAGGGTCTCGCGCTGGCACAGCTCGCTCCGGGCCCTCTGGCGGCTCAGCTCGCGATTTATCTCGGGTACCTTCGCGCGGGTCTGTTCGGAGCGACCGCCGTTGGCATCGCGTTCGTCTTGCCCTCATTCCTGATGGTGCTCGGGCTCTCGGCAGCCTATGTTCGCTTCGGCGGATTGCCCTGGATGCAGGGAATGTTCTACGGAATCGGCGCAGCCGTGATCGGGATTATCGCCCGCTCCGCGTTCAAACTGACCAAGCTCACGCTCGGGAAAGACAAACTCCTGTGGGGAATATTCGCCGTTCTCGCCATCTCAACCGCATGGACCTCGAAGGAAATCATCTGGCTTTTCTTGTTAGCCGGAGTTGTTACCGTATTCGCCAAGGCTTTCCCCCTCCGGTACCAAACCAGAACAACAGTCTCATTATTGCTTCCGGCCATAACTGTGGGCGCGAATAATACTCTGCTGCAACTTTTTCTCTACTTTGCCAAGGCGGGAATGTTCGTATTCGGTAGCGGACTCGCCGTGGTGCCGTTTCTCTACGGCGGAGTCGTGCAAGGGCATCACTGGCTCACCGACCATCAGTTCGTCGACGCGGTGGCGGTGGCGATGATTACGCCGGGACCGGTCGTCATCACGGTTGCGTTTATCGGCTACCTCGTCGCGGGTGTTGCAGGAGCCATGGCGGCAGCACTCGGAATATTTCTTCCTGTCTACCTGGTTGTTGTCTTGCTTGCACCATCCTACAAACGTTGGGCCAGGAACCCGCAGCTGAACGCATTCGTGCGAGGTGTGACCGCTGCGGCCACAGGCGCGATTGCCGGAGCAGTCGTCGTTCTGGCGCGACGCTCCGTCTACGATCTCCCTACAATTCTGATCTGCGCGGTAAGTCTTGCCGTATTGTTTCGCTGGAAAATTCCCGAGCCCGTTCTCATTGCCTGCGCCGCCGTCGCAGGTCTGCTCTTACACCATGCCTAAGTGTCGCGAGAGTCGGTACAGCACGGGGCATGGGCGGAAGAACTTTTAGAGATAGTCATCCAGAGGCAGAGGCGCAGCGCTAGCCGGAGTCAGCGCCGCATGTTTGCGGACGATCGACTCCATCACGTTCGAGGATATCTTCCACACCACGGGCTCAATCGGCCC
The DNA here is from genome assembly GCA_035260505.1 of Terriglobales bacterium. Taxonomy (GTDB): domain Bacteria; phylum Acidobacteriota; class Terriglobia; order Terriglobales; family Acidobacteriaceae; genus Acidiflorens. The sequence goes on along the minus strand of DATFVD010000352.1, from coordinate 8,752 downwards.
TAACAGGAATCTCCACACCGCCGCTCCACACCAGGCAACCGCGCCGGTAATCAGGAACGGCCAGAAAAAATGTCCCGTACGATCCACCAGCACGCCGGTGAGCGCGGGCGCCACCGCTCCTGAAAGGTTTCCGATGAAGTTCTGCGATCCCGCCCAACGGCCGGCCGCCCGAGGTCCGGCAAGAGTCTGAGTGATCGCCCAAACGTTGGCGCTGCACATCCCAAAACCGATACCCGCCAGCATCAACAGTCCAACCGAGACATACCGAGGCGCAACTACGGCGGCCACAAGAAAAGCTCCGGTCGCGAGACCTCCAGCCACCATGAATCCCGTGCGCACCCCTGTGGTGGTTGCGCCATTGCGAATCCAGCGGTCGGAAAGCCTGCCGCTGGCGATGGCGGAAAGCGCCGCTGTCAGCAACATCGCTCCGCCCACCCTCGCCATCCCGCTCATGGAGTACCCGCGTTCTCGCACCAGATAGAACGGGAGCCATGTGAGTAGAAAATAGTTTACGTAGTTCATGCAAAACAACCCCAACGCTGTTGCCACCCAGGCCCGCCGCGCAACGATTTCCGGCAGCCCCGGACTCCCTTTGTCGTCATCATCCGCGTGCGCCTTCGCTCGCGGCATCCATATCGACCATGGCCCGATCCACAACAAACTGGCTAAGCCGAGCGTCACGAAAAAAGGACGCCATCCAAACCTGCCCATCAGCGTTCCGCCAAACAGCATTCCGAAGCTCTGCCCAAAACACAGGCCCGATGCCACAATCGAGTTCGCCAAACCTCTGCGTGCCAGGGGAAAATGGTTCGCTATGATCTTCGAATAAGACGGGTAGGCGACCGATTCTCCCACGCCCAGAATGACACGCACCGCCAACAAAGCCGCAAAGCTATGCAGAACTCCCGTCGCCGCCGTCGCCGCCGACCAGATCAAAAAGCCGCTAGCGAAGATCCACTTCACGTCGAAGTGGTCCACGAGCCAGCCCGCTGGAATCTGCAAACACGCGTACGTCCAGAAGAAAGCGGAGAGCAGTACTCCCAGTTGCGTAGCGGAGAGTCCCAATTCACTCTTCAACTGCGGAGCTGCGATGGAAAGGTTGCTGCGGTCGATGTAATTGAGAAAAACGGAAAGCCAAAGCAAAACCAGCACGCCGGTCAGCGTGCGGGAGAGTTGTGAGCCGTTAGTGGAATCGCGGCCATCCATGAGACGAGGTTTCCCATCCTACCTCAGCTGAAATGCACGCGATACAGAATTCCGGTTCCTGGATGCGGCCTTGCAGTCGCCAACGCTGCTAAACTAAACCCAATGTCCACCCAAACCGCGGCCTTCCCCGCTCCCCCATCCGCCGGAGTCCTCTTGCCCGCCTTCACCCTCTGGTGGCGTGAAGTTATCCGCTTCTATCGCCAGCGCGCGCGAGTGATCGGCGTCATTGTTTCTCCGCTCCTGTTCTGGGTCGTGATCGGATCGGGGTTCGGAACGTCATTTCGTTCGGGACAGGCCGCTGGCCAACAGCACTATCTGAATTATTTTTATCCCGGCACGCTGGTAATGATCGTCCTCTTCACCGCGATTTTTACCATGATGTCGGTGATCGAAGACCGCAACGAAGGTTTCCTGCTGTCGGTACTGGTCGCTCCGGTGCCGCGCGCCGCCATTGTTCTGGGAAAAGTTTTGGGTGGTACCACTCTCGCCACCGCTCAGGGGTTGATTTTTCTCGTCTTCGCGCCGCTCGTCGGTGTGCACATGACTCTCGCCTCGTTCGGCCTTATCGTCCTCACTGTATTCCTGGTGTCATTCGCTTTGACCGCGCTCGGCTTCACCATCGCCTGGCCCATGGATTCAACCCAAAGTTTTCACGCCATCATCAATTTATTTCTGATTCCGCTGTGGCTGCTTTCGGGAGCGCTCTTCCCTCTTTCCGGAGCGTCGGGATGGATTCGCTGGCTCATGTACGCCAATCCGCTGACCTACGGTGTCGAGGCCCTGCGCAGGCTGATGTATCCTGAAGCGCCAAGCGTGTTTCCACTGACCGCGTCGATTTTGACGCTGGTGCTGTTTGCGCTCTTCATGTTCGGACTGGCCTTCGCGCTGGCGAATCGACGGACGACGAAGTCGGCAGCGTGAGAACGGTCGTTGGTCGATGGTTGTTAGTCGGTGGCATTCCGGAATCCTGATTGGCTGCGGTTGCAGCAATAGGCGCCAGGGCCCGAACGACTAACGACCAATGACCAACGACTAACCACTAACGACCCATTTATGCCCCTCGACATTCTTGCCCTGGCCGCGCATCGTGACGACGTAGAACAAACCTGCGCCGGAACTCTACTCAAGATGGCCGAGCGCGGATACCGCACCGGCATTCTCGACCTCACGCAAGGCGAAATGGGGACGCGCGGCACCGCCGAAGATCGCGCACGCGAAGCGGCGGAGGCGGCGCGCATCCTCAAAGTTTCCTGGCGCCACGCGCTCGATATTCCCGACGGCCGCGTCGAAAATACCTGGGAGAATCGTCTGAAGGTCGTCCGCGTACTCAGAGAGCAGCGTCCCCGCGTTCTGATTCTTCCCTACTGGGAGGGCCGCCATCCGGATCACTACACCGCCTCGATTCTCGGCTACGAAGCAGCCTTTCTATCGGGGCTCGCCAAGTTGCCGCTGGAGGGTTCCCCCCATCGTCCTTTCAAAATTATTTACGCCAGCCTGTATCGCGACGTGCGCCCTACGTTTGTCGTGGACATCACCAGCCAATTTGAAACGCGCTTCGCTTCGGTAATGGCCTACAAGTCCCAGTTCACCGACCAGGAAGCCGGCAGCGGAATCTTTCCAGCGCAGAAGGAGATTCGGGCGCGCGTGGAATCCATGGCCCGCTTTTACGGCATGATGGGTGGCGTCACCTATGCTGAGCCTTTTGTGCAGAAGGACGTTGGGCTGGTGGATGATGTGATGGCGATTCCCGTGAAGTCGATCTGAGGGGATTCGGCGGGGGATCCTTTCCGAGCAGCTTTAACGTTGAACTAACCGACTACTACTAGGCAGGCAACACCTCAAGGAGCAAACACCATGCCGATGAAAAATCCACCACACCCGAGACGTAGTATCCGGACCGCATGTCTTGAACCCTTGGGCCTGTCCGTCACCGTGGGAGCGGGGATCCTTGGCGTCACCCGGCAAACGCTCAACAATGTCATCCACGGCAAGTCGGGGATTAGTCCCCAGATGGCGATCCGGCTCTCGAAGGCGTTTGGCAGCACGCCGGAAACGTGGTCACGGATGCAGCTTGCCTATGACCTTGCACAGGCACGAAAAGACGAAAGCAAAATCAAGGTCCGCCGTCAGCACGTGCTCGAGGAACTCCACGTGTAACTTCCCTGTTAACTGGCTCACTCGCTCTTATCTTGCGGCCGGCCTGGTGAGTCCCTGGGCTCCCAACCAGTAATAGAATTCCTCGACCTTGTCGCCTTCTATCCTGCTCTCCCTTCGATTGCTTCGCTGATCGTTGCGATGTACCGGCCTGATGTGCCGGCGTAATGTGCCAGCGTAATGTGCCGGCGTAAAGACTAACCCCGGGTTATGCAGTACATACCCGTTTAAGTTCCTGCCGACCCGCCTTTTCGTTGTACCTCAAATTCTTGAACTGGAAGTACTTAAAGTAACCAGAAAAGAAGAAAACCCTTTTCTTTCCCCGGTGCATCAACTTTTTGTAGGGAGTCAAGAAAACGACCCCCAAGCCCCACTTCAGTCAATCTGACGAGGAGGTAAAAACCGATGATTCGTAAATTGTTTATTAGCTCGTTGCTCGTGACCTTGGTCTGCGCCGCTGCTTGGGCGGGGGAGCCCAAGTCTATCGTCAGCGGTCCTCCTGGCTCTTATCTAACTGAAATTGCCCGCGTCGCGGCAGACGCCCAGAGCCAGGCCGAGGAGATGGAAGCTTATCTTCGGAACGATTCCGTGGACTGGAGGACGCTCGCCTATCAAACCGCCGACCTGGCGGATCAGGCCCGCACGCTGCAGAACCTGGTTTCCGGGTTCGAAGGGATGCAGCCGACCTTGACTCCAGCTCAGAGCGAGCAATTCGATCGCCTGAAGGCTGGACTCGAGACTCTGACGGTGTTCATAAATAACACCAACCAGCTCATTGCGGAGAGGCCGGCGCTCCCCGACCGCGATGCGCTGACGGCCAATGCCAAGGCGATAATTGCCCGCAGTCAGATTGTGCGTGACGCCGCGCGGAAGCTGCGATCGGATGAGTTGTCCTAAGATGAGTTGTGCTAAGACGAGTTGTCCTAACTCGCTTGAGCGAGTGCGCCCCAGGCGCACTCGCCCGCCTCGCCGGTAAACTTTACCCCGTGATCTTCCACGTCAAATCAGATGGGCATTAGCCAAGTCCCTGTCGCAGGCGGCTTTCCTTCGGGAACTGATTTGGCGAGATAATTGCTCCTGTGCAATACGTTCATCCCCGTTGTAAGCGGGCGGTTGTAAGGGGCAAAGTGCCGCCAACTTGCAGCATGGCTGAAGAATTGTGAGCCTAAGTGACGTGACTCCTTTGGAGGTGACACCTTGCCAGGCGAAACCAAGACACGCTGGAGAGAACTTTGCGAGTTGGCCATTGTTGAACAAGACCCAGACAGGTTTGTAGCCACGATCCAGGAACTACTCCAGGTATTGGAGGCCGACGAAGAATGGCGGCGCAACCCAGCCTGGTTACGACTGCCATCCAGCGAAAAAACGAACATAGGTTGTCCGCTAGCTTAAATTCGCGAACTACCTTTGATTTAAGACGAAGGATCTAGCCTGAAGATCGGGCCCGCGTAAAGCGGAGCCGGCCGTTCGGCAGGCCCACTTCTCGAAAAGCACGAGAACTGGCGCAGTCTTAGTTATTTCGCTCAATTTTCAAAAATAAACCCTCGTTATACAAACCCATTTAAAAGTGGCCATTCACCGGCAACTTTCTATCGCTTTGGTACATCCCACTTGCGCCCCTTCGCCCGAGATCCGCCGAAAGCGATGCGTGGGGAAAGGCCGAATGGGAGAATCCGTCCAAGAGCTCAAGGCCGAGTTTGTCGACCTTCTCCGAAAGCAAGTCGAGGCGTTGGAACTCGACACCTATGTAGGGCTGACGGACGACGAACGGAGCGAATACTCTAAAAGGCAAGAACGGATCCGCGATCTGGAGGCGAAAATGAGCGGGTCGCCGGATCGAGCAGCTTAGCCTCGATTTGACTACCCGCGCGGCCTGGTTGGTCCGCATTTTCAATAGTTTACGTGTCGTGAAAAAATTATCTCGCAACTCTACGCAACTCGAAAAGAAAAGTGGTGTTTATTCGATCGTATCGGGCCACATCGGCGCGACTTTGTCCAGCAAAAAACTCCGCTTTATATTGCAGCATTCTCGTTATAACATTATTACTGCTTCGTCATAGTACTCCTGGCCTTTTCTAAGCTGGCTTTGCGGATTTTCCACAGCAAGGGTAAAACTATGGCGACCGACACTTCGCTCTCCACCAAAATCTTAGAGACGACGGGAATGGGTTACGCCGTCGCTCTGTTCGCGACTCTACTGGCCTTACTGCTCCGTCTGGGATTAAATCCATTTCTAGGCGAGGACGTACCCTACATCACGCTCCTTCCCGCGGTAGCTTTCTGCGCATGGTACTGCGGAATCGGCCCGTCCATCGTGAGTGTGGCTGTTGCCCTCCTCGGAGCGCAATACTGGTTCATTCCTCCGATCCACTCGCTTCGCGTCTTCGGCCTGGCACAGGTCATCGGCATTCTGCTTTTTTTGTCCGCTTCAACTGTCCTGCTGGCCATGGGAGAATCCCGCCGTCGCCATGAACAAGTGCTGTGGGCAGCGCAGCGAGAGCTGGGAGTAGCGGTAAACGAGCGCACGGCAGAGCTCGACCGGAGCAATCAAAATCTGCGCGAACTCTCGGCGCGTCTGATGCAATTGCAGGATGATGAGAGACGGCGCATCGCCCGCGAGCTGCACGACAGCGTAGGCCAGATGCTGGCCGCCCTCGGAATGAACCTTGCGACGGTGGGAACCGACATCGAACGCCTCACCAAGACTGCCAGTACGATTAACGACAGTGCGGCTCTGGTACAGGAACTCAGTCGAGAGGTCCGCACCATCTCCCACCTGCTCCATCCACCTCTGCTCGACGAAGCGGGACTTGCGTCCGCTCTCCACTGGTACGTCGATGGATTCGCCGAACGCAGCAAGATCAAAGTGGATTTGGAAATCCCCGCGGGTTTTGAGCGGCTGGCGCGTGAGTCGGAAACGGCGATTTTCCGTACCGTGCAAGAGTGTCTTACAAACATTCATCGCCACTCAGGAAGCCCGACAGCCAAAATTCGCATCGCCACCTCGGACGGCCACATTTGCGTGGAAGTCGAGGATCGAGGCAAGGGCATACCGTCAGAAAAACAATTTGAGCTAGCCTCGACCGGCACGCCTGGGGTTGGAATCCGTGGGATGCGAGAAAGACTCCGGCAACTGGGCGGCAGCCTCGACATCCATTCGAACGGCAAGGGTACTGTCATTGTGGCGCGGTTGCCGGTGGCAGTTACGTCTGTGACTCCAGCCGCCGCGTGAAGGCATGGGCAGCATCCCATCCAAACTGGTAAGGCCGGTCTGATCAAGCGAGGGGATATTTGCAGACCGGCCTGTCGAACACACAGATTCAGAGTATTTGCTCATAAATCAACGCGTCTGCGATGGACTACGTTGGTTTGTTCCAAAATCCGGACAGACTTCACCCTGTGCCTCCTTATTAGTGGACGGATAGCCCAGCTTTCCGCGTGCGTTACCACACAGGGGATGCCCCATCCAACGGATCGTTCACCTGCGGACACTTGAGCACGCTCGTTGACGGTGATGGGATCACTTACGGTCGTTACTGATGTCGTGCGCAGCAATCGTCAGCTTATCGACCACGTGACTGTGGACCGCAAAAGCCTTCGCGATCTCCCGAGCTTTTTCGCGTTGTTCTTTCGAACCGACGGTACCCGTCAGCTCGATGCGGTCGCCTGCAACCGTTACGTTTACTCGACTGCTTGCGAGGGTTGGCTCGTTCCTCAAGGCCACGATAATTTCATTGGCCACTTCGGCAGCCTTGGACGTTGTCGAGTCAAAAGCGGCAGTCGAGACTGTGTCGGTGCTGGCGGTCGCACCTGCCACCGCCCGAGCACTGATCGTCAAACGATCATCGATCCGGGCGACATTAGGAAGAACCTTCACCATGTGGACGGCACGCCACCTATCTCTTTTGGATGCGACCGGCCCTTCGAGCACAACCACTCCATTGCTGACGGTAACCGCGATGCTCTGAAAGGCCCCGTCAGTCGCGAACTGCTGTTGGATTTCGCGCCCGAGATCCTGGTCACGCTGCTGCGGCGCCCTCAGCCCTTGCGTCTGGTTTGGCGCAGACGCTGTGTTCGGCCCCGCTGTCACGGACGGTGACGACGACTGTTGCGCAAAAAGAATAGCCTGCCCCTGCCCGCAGAGTGGAACAGAGAGTAGAGCAAAAAGTAGAGCAGACAGAATTGCTGCTGTTCGGCAATCCCTGATCCCAAAATGTTCTTTCATCATGTGCGTTACCCCGACCCATATGAAGCAACTTGTATGCCATAAGTCTCGGCGACAAACCGAGTGCCTACAGGAACATCCGAGTCGGCGCGCAATCGTGACGGCGGACCAGGTGTCGATGTTTCGACACTGATGTCGGGCGGCCCATATTTGGCCCGCGGGAGAGCGCACCGTAGTTAACGTCGGCAGAGTATGAACCGGGGATGCCCCACTTCTCGCGTTTTTCGAGAAGTGGGCCGCCGCACAGCCGACACCCATAGGTTCCCCTTTCCATCACCGCTGGACAGTCTGCTCCGTCACCGCGCAGGCACCATCGCGTCGCAATTCTGTTCCCATGTGGAGCAAGCCGAAGCGCCACTACGGCGCCGGGGACTTACATTTCCTTACTTGCAGTTGTTATCTGCCGGGCCGGTGGCCCGGACCTGCATCGAGCAAGCATACTCAAAACATCTTCCTGATTGTTCTGAGGGTGGCCCGCTCCTTGCGGTTTTTTGCAAGGGGCGGGTGCTGACGGCGCTCACGCTGCTGGTCTTCTTACCCCGCATCTTCATCACGTCAGTGTCATTCACCCGGACTTTCCCGGTCTGTCCATCCAAGTAATCTCGAAAGCTGCTCCACCGCCACTGCTCCGGTTCCGTCACCAACCCGCGTTTCACTGGATTGCGATGCATGTAGCGCAACTTCTCCACCCGCTTGCGCTCCGTCCAGACGTTGAAATCGTAGAATCGCGCTTGCCAAAACGTGCACCAGCTCAAGATTCCACCGTGAAGCCTGGTCTACATTCCGTTTCCGCCGCACACGCCGTAACACCCGCTGCGCGTATAGTTGCTTTACCAATTGCATCACTTTGTATGGATCTCCCTGTTGCGGTTCACTGATCAGCAGATGAAAGTGCTCGGGCATGACAACGTATCCCAACACCACGAAACGACAGCGCTGGCGCGTTTCTTCCAGCATGCTCAAGAACAGATCGCGACGACGAGCGGAATTCAGCCACGGTATTCGGTGATAGCAACTACAGGGGATGAAATGTAAGTCTCCGCCACCGTAATATCTTTTTAAACCTGTGGGCACAACGAAAGGGTACAAGTAAGGGCCCGCGGAAGATGTGACGCTGCTCACACCCGCCCCTTGCAAAAAACGCAAGGAGCGGGCCACCCTCAGGTT
>DATFVD010000351.1:0-5639 GCA_035260505.1 Terriglobales bacterium | reverse complement strand
AAAGTCAAAACAACAGAGCCAGCGGATGAAATTTAACCTCACCACTCGAAAAGATGGACGACAAAAAAATCACCGTCGCCCCGAGCGGGCAGTTAGGCCACATCAAAGTGGAAAGTAGAACGCAGGTTGTCTTTAGGTTTTTGAAGAGTGACTCACCAATTCCGGATACTCAAACACTCCGCGCCCCGATTTACGGCCCAGCCTTCCGGCTTTTACATACTGCACCAGCAGCGGACAGGGCCGAAATTTTTCGCCGAGAGATTTATGCAGGTATTCGAGAATATGCAGGCGCGTATCAAGCCCAACCAGATCGACGAGTTCGAATGGTCCCATGGGATGATTCAGGCCGAGCTTGAGTGCCTTGTCGATATCTTCCGCGCTGGCGATGCCTTCCTGGAGCATGTAGAAAGCTTCATTGCCGATCATGGCGTTGATGCGGCTGGTGATGAATCCGGGCGACTCTTTGATCACGACGACTTCCTTGCGCATGCGCTTGCCGACTTCGACCACCGCAGCCAGCGTGTCGTCATCGGTTTCAAGCGCGCGCACGATTTCGAGCAGCTTCATCTTGTGCACGGGATTGAAAAAATGCATGCCGACACACTTCTTCGCGCGATAGGTGACGCTTGCAATCTCCGTGAGGCTCAGCGAAGAAGTGTTCGAGGCAAGGATGGTCGTAGGACGGCAGATCTTGTCGAGCATGGTGAAGATTTCGATCTTCGATTCCATCTCCTCTGGAACCGCCTCGATGACAAGATCGGCATCGCGCGCGGCTTGATCGACCGAATCGGCATACTCCAGCCGGGAAAAAGCTGCGTCGGCATCGGTGGCATTAACCTTGCCGAGTTCGACGGCTTTGTCGAGATTGCCGCGGATTTCCGTCTCCGCCCTGCGCAGCGCGTTCGGAAGAAGGTCTTCAAGAATGGTGCGATAGCCGCCAAGAGCGGCAGCATGCGCGATGCCACGGCCCATGATGCCGGCGCCAATCACGGCAACCGTGCGGACGTCAGTGCGAACGTCGGTGCGGACTTCGGCCCGGACTTCGGCTGGGACTTCGGCCACTATTTGCCCGCCTGCTCTTTCTGTTTACCCGTCAACTCGAGGCGCCCGACCACGCTCTCGTAGCTCGGATCGGACTTGCGGATATATTCGGCCAGACGGGTGCATTCCTCGTTAGTCATCGCCGGAATGCTGGCGCTGATGCGGCGTAAAGTGGTGGCGATGTCGTCGATATAGTTCATGAGGCGGATAAGTTCTCCAGTTGCGGGCATGATGGCTCCTTGCACTTTCTCTGGCGCGCCAGCGGACGGGAAACGGCCACCGGCGACCAGGACAACAATTCATTGTTCAACAGGCGAGAGGATTTAGCAAAGGCTGTCAGCGGGTTCGTGAATGATTATTCCACGATTGCCGAAGCAGCAGACTACTCAAGCCGCCCACTCTTCATTGCCAGTCGCGGGCAGCGGCTGTGGAAGCCGGTCGGAAACTTCGGCGAGTGTAGCAAGTTTTTGGGCCAACTCGGGACGCAGTGCATCGCCGCCAAAACGCCAGCGCCAGTTGCCTTCTGGGTGGCTCGGTACATTCATACGCGCGTCACTTCCCAGCCCCAGCGCATCCTGCATCGGCACCACGCACAAGCTGGCAACAGAATTGGAGGCAGCGCGAATCATCGCCCAGTTGATGCCATCTTCACAATGGCCCAGGTATGCTTGCACTTGCTGTCGTTCATGTTCGGTTGCGCCCGATTCCCACCAGCCGAGCAACGTGTCGTTGTCGTGCGTGCCGGTGTATACCACCTTCTCGCTTGTGAAAGTATGCGGTAGATGGGTATGCGCGCCGGCATCGCCAAAGCCGAATTGCAGCACCGCCATGCCGGGAATTTCGAGGCGCTTGCGGAGAGCATGCACGTCGGGCGTGATGTATCCGAGATCCTCAGCGAAAAATGGAAGGCCACCCAGAGCCTCGCGCAGCTTGACGAACAAATCATCTTTGGGACCGTCCACCCAGCGGCCATGAATCGCGGTTGGTTCGTTTGCCGGAATCTCCCAGAACTGGGAAAATCCGCGGAAATGATCGAGGCGGACGTAGTCAAAATTGTGCGTGGCCCAGCGCATGCGGTCGATCCACCACGAATATCCCTGCTGCTGCATCACGTCCCAGCGATAAAGAGGATTGCCCCAGCGCTGGCCGTCTGTACTGAAAAAATCCGGAGGCACGCCAGCGACGACTTCCGGATCAAGGTCGGAGCTCAGACGATACAGATCGGGGTGGGTCCAGACATCGGCGCTGTCGAAATTTACGAAGATCGCGATGTCGCCCACGACGCGAATCGAACGTTGTGCGCAATAGGCTCGCAGCGCCTGCCATTGTTCGAAGAAAAAGAATTGCACGGCGCGGCGGGCATCGAGATCGTCGAGCATTTCCGCGTGCGCCGCCTTGATCGCCAGCGGGTCACGATGAGCCAGTTCGCGGGGCCAGCGGTTCCAGCTTTCCAGCCGGAAACGTGCGCGTAAGCTATCGAAAAGAACGAAATCATCAAGCCACCATTGGTTCTGCCCGCAGAAGGCCTCGTAGCGGGAGCGCCCGTTGGCTGCAGCGGAGCGCAGGAAGTTGTGCGCCGCTTCAAATAGCAGCGGCAACTTCTGGTGGAAAATCGTCGTGTAATCCACAGGCTCGACGCCATTCGTCAGAGAGTCGACCCGAGCGCGGTCAATCCAGCCGCGATCGGCGAGCCGCTCCAGGCTGATCAGCAGCGGATTCCCAGCAAAGGCTGAGGTGGAGGAATAGGGCGAGGCTCCGTAGCCGAGCGGGCCGAGAGGCAGCACTTGCCACAGACCCTGCCGTGCGGAGGCGAGAAAATCGGCGAACGCATACGCCGACGGACCAAAGTCGCCAATCCCGCCGCGCGAAGGCAGCGAAGTGGGATGAAGCAGAATTCCGCTGGCGCGCGGGAATGACATTCAGAATCAGTTCTCAGTTCCCGGTTCTCAGTTCTCAGACGTTCAGCGGATGTCGCTCTGACTCCACTGAGAACTGAGAACCGGGAACTAAGAACTTCTTCTCTACGAGCCTTCTTGCCCACCTTGCCGGGTCAGGTTTTTCATCTCTTCCTGATTGACCTTGAGCCGGTGGGACTTTTCCATGTCCTTGCGCAGGTTCGTAACGAACAGCCCGAACAAATCGTTCTGCTTGGCTTCGAGTAGCGACTGGCGTATCTGGTCCTTCTTCGCGGCGAATTCCTGATCCGTCGGTACCTGTTTTTCCAGAAGGTGAGCGACCACGCCATTGCCCCCAGCGGTGATTGGCGCGCTGATATCGCCGGGCTTCAGTGAGAAGATCGCGTTCGCGTTAGTCATCGATCCGATGTCGGGAACCTGGCCATCGGGCGGAACGAGGTCGCTCGTTTTCACGGTCGCACCCAGATCTTTGGCAGCTTTTTTCAAATCGTGGGCAGCCTTGGCGCGGTCGGAGAGTTCCTGCGTCTTCTGCTGCAACAGAAAGCCAGCGCGCTCGTTCTTGAACTCGCTCTCGACCCGCGAACGAATCTCTTCGAAGGTGGGCGTAGCCGGGGGCTTTACAGCCATCAACTGGAAAACCGCGTAGCCTTGTGGGAGCTGCACTAGATCAGCGGGCGCCTTGTCTGGCTCGTTGAAGACCGCGTCCATAAACTGCGGATTCGCGGCTAGTCCGGGCAAGCTATCGGTTCGGCTGAAGAATTCGGTTGTGATTGCTGCCTGCGCCTTGGCGGCGGCGGCTTTGTCGAATCCATCGGTTCGCGCCTGGCTGAGCAAGGCATTCGCTGCCGCTTCGGTGGCGCGTGCGGTTTTCTGCTGCTTCACTTTCTCTTCGATCTCGCTCTTCACCTCGGCAAGCGTCTTGAGATGAGCCTCCTGCTTGTCTTCGACATGGATGATGTGGAAGCCATAACTGCTCTTGACCAGGTCGCTGGTTTGTCCTTTGCCGAGTGAAAAAGCGGCCTTCTCGAATTCAGGGACGGTGCGGCCGCGACCGATCCAGCCTAGTTCGCCTCCGCTTTTGGCGCTGCCGGGATCGTCAGAGTATTTTTCCGCGAGCTTGGCAAAATCACCGCCTGCCTTAACTTCCTTCAACACCCCTTCGGCTTTCGCGCGCGCATCAGCGAGGGCTTTCTCATCCTCCTTCGCGCCGGGCGCCGGGAGAGGAGTCTTGATGAGAATGTGGCTGACCTTTACCTGTTCGGGCACGCGATACTCCTCGCGGTGCTGATCATAGTAGGCCTGCAGATCTTGATCGGTCACGGTCGTCGCCGCCGCGATTTTCGCGCCGTCCACTAAGACATACTTAATCTGCCGTTTCTCGGGGATGGAGTTGTTGTAGGTCGCTTTATTGCGTTCGTAGAACGCCTTCAGTTCCTCGTTTGTCGGGTGCAGTCCCTTCAGGACGTCGGCTTGCGTGATCACGGCATATTCGAATTTCACTTTGGTGTTGCGGCGGTTGAATTCGTCGCGCACGTCGGTATCCCCCACGAAGGCGCTGCTTGAAACCAGGGCGCGCAATTTGCGGACAAGGATATAGTCCTTCTCCAATCTTTCAAACTGAGGCACCGTCATGTCATTGCGCTGAACGAAGTTTTCGTACTCTTCCTGCCCAACGAACTTACCGTCGGGAAAGAGCATGGAGCCGAGCTGCCCGTGCTGGAGCTCGTCACGAAGTTCGTCGTCGCTGACGTGAAGGCCCATGCGGTGCGCCTCGGCAACCAGAGCCTTCTCATTGATGAGTTGCTCGGCGGCCTGACTGGCAAAATAGGGCAGCAACATGCTGGCCTGCGGTCCCCCCTTCGGAAACTGCTGCCGGATCATTGCCCTGGCTTCACGCTGCACCTCGGGCACGGTCACGGTTTGGTCGCCAATGCTGGCCAGAACGCCAGCCGGAGGCGCTCCAATACCGAGGCTCGAGCCGATCCCGCCGGGAATGAGCGTGATCGCCATCGAAGCACAGATAATGACGAGCATTGCGCCCAAAATGATTTTCAGGGTTGGCCCTGCATTTTGAAGAGTTCGAATCATAATTTAAATAACTCCGTCAGATAGCGCCGTCAGATAACTCCACGCTGGAAGCGAGAATTTATGATTATAAACTAGCCATGCGCCCCGCACTTGGGAAGAGCCACAGCACGGCAGGTGTGATTTGGGGTCGGCCGCCATCGACCCGTTCAATCCGAGTGCAGCGCGGCCCGCCGATGGCGCAGATGCTCCTCAAATGCCCTATTGAATCGAATTAATAAAGATGCTATGAACGTAGGGCAGAACAGCTGGCAGTTCTTTTAATTTCTCAAGGACACTTCCATGAAGACATTGCGGCTCTTGATCCCGTTCCTTGCGCTTGCAGTCGCAACCGCCCAGCCCAGCTTCCAACCGGCTCCGGCCCTGGTGCTCCCTCTGCGCGAAGGCTGGACTCTACAGTCGTCCGCGAAAGTTACGGCGACAGGCGAAGCGATCTCCAGCGCGTCGTTCGAGACTAAGAACTGGATTCAAGCGGATGTCCCGACGACAGTGGTGGCGGCGCAAGTGAAGAACGAACTGCTGCCGGATCCTTTTTACGGCACGAATCTGCGGCAGTATCCGGGGGTCAACTATCCCATCGGCTTCAATTTTTCGAAT
>DATFVD010000350.1:0-5049 GCA_035260505.1 Terriglobales bacterium | reverse complement strand
TGAGAATGTTGTGTTCACCAGCGCGCGACTGGCGCAAGGCGCGCACACTTTCCGCGTTCAGGCCGGGGTCGAGTTCGCGCTCGTCGGCATCGAAACCGGGAGCCATGCGCACCAGCGTGGCCGAAAGCAGTCCGCCAAGAAGGACGAGCGCGGCGATCGCTCCAAGTTTTTGTGCGAGGTGCCGTACGATTGTCCAGGGCGACGCTCTCAGCGATATTTTTGGCGACGACATGGGAGCGTCCTAGTTCACCGTGGTGCCGCGCGCGCGCGAGGACGGATTGTTTCCGTCGCGAGCAGGTTCGGAATGGTGAACCTGCTTCATGGAATACATGCGGCGGTCGGCTTCGGCGAGCAGGCGCTCGACGTCGAAACTATCCTGCGGACAGAATGCCGTGCCCACGCTCAGGGCCACCAGGTTGCGTCCGGCAATCTTTCTGCCCGCTTCGACGGCCAGTTGATTCAGACGGCTGGACTTTTCACTGGCCGCTTCCGGGCTCATCCCAGGAGCGACGATCACGAATTCATCTCCGCCCATGCGGGCAACATAATCGTAGCCGCGGCAGGATTCCTTCAGATGGCCGGCAAAATCCTTCAGCAGGTTATCGCCTTCGAGATGGCCATAGAGATCATTGATCTGCTTGAAGTTGTCGAGGTCGCAAACCATCACCGCGAGTGACGTACCCGTGCGGCGGCAGCGTGCCAATTCGCGCGATAGATGAACGAACAACGAGCGGGCATTGGGCAATCCAGTCAGGTAGTCGGTGGTTGCCGAGTCCTCGGCCTGCTGATACTTAAGCGCGTTTTCGACCGAGAGCGCGATTTTCGAGCTGACGGCGAGCAGGATGCGCAGATGATCGGCCGTGAAAGCATCGCGATCGGCACCGTACATGGCCAGCACGCCGACCATGCCATTGAGTCCTTCAAGCGGCACAGCGAGAATCGAGCGCAGAGTGGTGAATTTCGTGGGATCGCTCACATATCCGGCTTCGGCCTCGGGATTGCCATTGACGATCGGCTTGCGCTTTTCGGCGACCCATCCGCACAGCCCTTCTCCAAGACCGATATTCAGCAACGAGAGCTGCCGGAAGTTATCGCCGCTCACCAGTTCGGGCAGCAGTCGGCCGTCCTTCAAAAGAAACACGGCCATTGAATCGTAAGGAATCATTTTGCGCAGCCGCATGGAAAGCACGGAGAGCGTTTCCCCGAGGCTCAGCGAGTTGCCGAGATCCTGGCTGAGCTCGAACATGGTCTGCGCTTCCTGTCGGGCGGAGGCAATCGAGGAGAGAAAGTCCGCCTCGTTCGCCGTGCCGGGAACCGGCGCAGACTGCTGCAATCCCGGCGCCGGTTCCACGCCTGCCTCTGAGCGAACGTCGGTCGATGCCGATGTCGATAGAGTTGCCTCCTGGGAGGGCATCGAATTCGATTGCACCAACATCTCCAGCTCCAGATAACGGCGTTTCAGGAGTTCGACAATCCGGGGCTCAAAGGCCGAACCCGACATGGAGGCAACCTTCTCCATGGCGGCATCGAGCGACACCGCATTTTGGTACTGGCGATGCGACGACATTGCGTCCAGGCAATCGACGACCGCGAGCACCCGCGCCCCCATCGGAATCTGCTCCCCTTTTAGTCCGTCGGGATAGCCCGTTCCGTCCCAGCGCTCATGGTGCGAGCGCACGATAGGCGCCACAGGATAGGGAAACGCGACGCGCTCCAGAATTTCGGCGCCGACCAGTGTGTGGATTTTCATTTTCTCGAATTCTTCCGGGGTCAGGTGGCCGGGCTTGTTGATGATGTGTTCGGGAATTGCCAGCTTGCCGATATCGTGCAGCAGCGCGGCCGCGCGCAGGGCTTCAACTTCGCCTTCGGGGAAACCCAGTTCCTTCGCGATCTCTACTGCGAATACGCGTACCCGCTGCAGGTGTTTGTGCGAGGTATGGTCCTTCGCCTCAATGGCAAGCGCAAGCGACTCAATGGTGCGCAAATGCAGCAAGGCAGCTTCTTCGGCGTTGCCTTTTTCAATCTCGACCTGCCTTTTTTCGTCCGCCAGCTTGGCAAGGTAGAGATGATACGAGCGATAGATCCAATAGACGAGCGGCAGCACCAGAAGCGAGGTCTGCCATCCCACCTGTTTGCTGACGAACCCCACCGCAAAAACCACCGCCGCGCCAACCATGTAGAAGGGGAACGACCAGAAGTGGCAGTCCGCCCAGACCTTGTGCGCCGGCTTGCCTTCGGTCAGCGAGATGACCACTGCAATCGGAACTGTGTTTGCCACGAAAAAAATCAGGGCAGTGATAACCAGCAGCGGCAGCGTGCCTGCGCCGAGCACGCTTTGCAAACTGTGATAGGCGAAGTACGATACTGCGATTGCGTTCGCCATCATGCCGAAGACGTTGAATAGGATCTTGGCGGGAACCAGTTTCTGCCGCGTCCCGAAAAGGCATTGTGCCAGGGTCGCGGTGCAGCCGAGGACCAGCGTCTCGGGCAGGTTCAGTTCGAGCACGCTTAGCAAAATGAACAGGAAGTTGACCGACATGGTGCCGTCGATGCCGGGCAGTTGAACTTTAAGACTTGAAGCAAGAACCGCGACCAGCAAGTAGCAGACAAAGCGGGTCAGGTCGACACTCTGCCAGTGCCACAGGGCGTGCGCCAGCGCCCACATGCCGAGCGCTGCCGTGGCTCCGATAAACAGTCTTGCCCGAATGGACATAGGCTGACCCAAAACTTCTGCCTACAACGCGTGCAACTGCACATCCACGCCGCCGAGTTTGGTTACCTCTGCCAAGACATTGAGTCCGCGACAGTTATGCTTGGCAATCCAGAGTGTGTTCGGTTACCTGATCAATGCTTGTTTATGGGGGTCCCAAAAGTGGCTCTGGAGTGGCCACTTTTTGGCCCGTCAAATCCGCTTCCGTCGCCGCGGAAAATCTGGTGCTCCCGTTGTATCGGATGGTAGTTCAGCATGTGGAGAATCAGATACTTACTGAGGTAACTGGAGATGTGGACCGGGAGCCGAATCCACGCGCTACGAAAAGTCCGAGGCTGGCAGGACCCGGAAGCAAGACTGAGAGATAGTTACTTCGGTGTGACGGTCGGCGTTGAACAATCCCACGAAGTGATCGGGGTTGTGGCAGCATCGTTGTGGCAGCATCATGGAGAAGGACGCGTATTTGCAATTGTCTGAGGCCGATAGCTGACGTTAGTGGATCCGGCAGTCGCAGCGCAAAGTGACACTCCCCTTTTAGCCAACGACAAAGAACAGAAATGTCAATTTCATCGAAGACTCCGACAAGGGAGAGAGCGTCGAAATCCGCAACTGGGAGCCGACCTGGCCAGAGCTCTACGAGGGCTGGCGAGGTCATGCTTTTGCCTGGCATTCTGGACCAGCTGCAGGACGCAGTCTTCACCACGGACCTTCAAGGAATCATCACCAGTTGCAACCAGGCCGTAGATCGATACGGCTTTGCGCCAAAGGAGCTGCTCGGCCGAAATATCGCCGACCTCTACGAGGATCAATGTGGTGCTGAACAGAAGACATTTCTGGCAAGCGGGGCGATTGCATCGGTTCTCGACGAAGGACGATTCGAGGGCGAAGTCCGCTGCCGCACTAAGTCCGGACACGGCGTCAATGTTCATCTGTGTTTGACGCTGCTGCGCGATTCGAACGCGGCTCCTGCCGGCATGCTGGGATTCTCGATTGAGAGGGCAGGCGTGAGGACGAGCGAAATCACTTCGCCGAACGCCGCCGCAGTTGCAACCGCTGCGATACCGCTGGCGCGGCGTGACATTGGCGGCACACAATTTCTGATTGCCAGCCCGATGATGCACAAGTTCATGGGCATGGTGGAACGCGTGGCCGGGCACACCGAGACGGTGCTCGTAACTGGTGAAACCGGAACGGGCAAGGAATTAGTTGCGCGCACGATCCATGAATCCTCTCATCGGCACAAGAGTGCATTGGTAGATATCAATTGCGCCGCCCTGCCCGAGCATCTGGTAGAGAGCGAACTGTTTGGCTATGAGAAAGGCGCATTCAGTGGCGCGGATTCCTCGAAGCCTGGCTTGTTTGAACTGGCCGACAAGAGCACGATTTTTCTCGATGAAATTGGCGAACTGCAGCCGCAAATCCAGGTGAAATTGCTACGGGTTCTGGACGGCGCTCCGTATTTCCGTTTGGGGGGGCATCGGAAAATCACTGTCGACGTGCGCGTGGTGGCCGCCACCAATCAGGATCTTGAGCTGGCGGTGAAAGAAGGGCGTTTCCGGAAGGATCTTTTTCACCGCCTGAGCCAGTTCCAGCTGCGCGTTCCGCCATTGCGCGAGCGTCCCGAAGATATTGCCGCGCTGGCGCGTCACTTTCTGTCGCTGAAAGCGGCGGATAAAGTTTTCGCTGCAGACGCATTGGTTGCGATGCAGGCACATCCGTGGCCCGGGAACATACGTGAACTGCGGAACCTGGTCGCAAAACTCGCGATGTCCACGGAGGACCGGCAGATCACAGGCGCTAAAGTTATTGCCGAGTTGAGTGGCGAAACGATGTGCGGGCCCGCTGGCGCAAGTCACGCCAGCGGCGCGGTGCCGCTCGGCAACCTCGAAAACATGGAAGAGCAGATGATCATTCGGGCGCTCGAGCAAACCGGCGGGCATCGCGCCCAGGCCGCCGAGCAGCTCGGAATATCCCGCCGCACGCTTAGCCGCAAACTGCGGGAGTACGAGATTGACACGCGTGCCGGCGCAGCCGCGGCAAAGCTTGGGATCATCAGCGAGGATCAACAGAAGTTTTTCCGTTCCAAAGTCAATATTTCTGTAACCCTGAAAAATGCGCATGGCAAGGAATTGCAGGTGCAGGCGGTGAACCTGAGCACCGGAGGCATGGGGCTCGATGTGGTGAGCGATCCGACTGGCTTTGCCGGGTTAGTCGACGTCAGTTTCCTGTTGCCAGACAGCGACATCGAAATCCAGGCGAAGGGCCGGCTGGTATGGACCGAGGCCGGAGGAAGAGCGGGCCTGCGATTTGTCGTGATTGAACCCGCTCTGTTCGAGCAA
>DATFVD010000349.1:0-2649 GCA_035260505.1 Terriglobales bacterium | reverse complement strand
ATTGACGAGTGGAAGCGCGCCGTCGAAGTGAACTTCATGAGTACTGTTTACTTCGCGCATCAGGTGATCCCGCACATGCAGAAGAAACAATGGGGACGGATCATCACCATCACGTCCATCACTACCAAGCAGCCTGTGGCCGACCTTGTCTATTCGAATGCAGTGCGCGCCGCGGTTGTTGGATTAGTCAAGAGCCTTGCCAATGAGTTTGGCAAAGACGGCATCCTCGTTAATAACGTCGCGCCTGGTTTCACGGCGACTGACCGTCTGAAGGAACTCGCCCATTCGCGCTCGGCTGCGCTCGGCAAGACCGAGAAAGAAATGTTCGAAAGCTGGGCGGCGGACACTGCACTGAAGCGTCTGGGCGAACCGCATGAACTTGCCGACACTATTGTCTGGCTCGCCAGCGAGCGCGCTTCCTATATCACGGGACAGACCATCCTTGTCGATGGCGGCCTGTATAAAGGTTTGTAGTATCGTTCATCTTCATTGAGACTTTCGTATGAAAAAGAAAAAACAGAAAACGATCGCCCGAAAAAAACCCGCGCAAAAACAATCAACCAGAAAAACGACGAAAACGGCGAGCTCCGCAAGCAAAGTTGCCCTCAAAGGCACCGTACTGAAAAGTAAGCCGCGCAAGGCCGAGTTGCGCCACATTCCGTGGAGTTCTGTCGAAGTCGAGGCCCTGAACCCCTTGCTTGGCCGCCACTTTGTGGTTGGACAGAACGTCATGCTCGCGCGCGTGCTGCTCAAGAAAGGATGTCTTGTGCCCGAACACAGCCATCACAACGAGCAGATCACCTATGTGCTGGAGGGCGCGCTGAAATTCGGAATCGACGGCAAAGAAATTGTAGTGAATGCCGGCGAGGTCCTGACCATTCCGCCCAACATGCCACACTGGGCCGAGGCGCTTGCGGATACCGTGGACCTCGATATCTTTAACCCGCCCCGCGCCGACTGGATCAATAAAACCGACGCTTACTTGCGGTGAGAGAGAGTTTTCGATCTGAGCGTTGTGGTGAGAGCCGGGCGTCCCGGCCCGGCTGGACGGGCGAGACGCCCGTCACTCCATCGTCTGGGTGAGAAGCTGCAGGGCAAAATTCTGCTTACTCTGCAGTTAGCCCCGTATGATGTATTTATCTTTGCTGGGCTGGCTGCGCTGGTCTGGTGATAAGGCGAAAGTGTCGATTGCTCAAAATACGGAAACCGCCGCGAGACTCCGCTGCATTTGTTGCGGCGCCACCCCCGATTTCGCGGCCCCGGATTTCCGCTGCACCGCTTGCGGCGACCTGCTGGAATTCTTTTTTCCCGGATGGACTTCCGACTTGAACGGGCGAGGCGCCCGTTCCTCCACCAATCCGGCGGCCCTGAGGTCTCTTTGGCTCAAGCGCCGCACCTCAGGCGAGGCGCTCGACCAGAGTGGCGTCTGGCGCTTCCGCGAACTTCTTCCGCACATTCCCAATCCCAAAAACAAAGAACATGTCATCACGCTGCGCGAAGGCAACACGCCGCTGTACCGCCTGCCACGGTGTGCCCGCGCTGTCGGTGTCGAGAATCTCCACGCCAAGCACCAGGGCATGAACCCGACCGCATCGTTCAAAGACACGGGCATGACGGTCGCTGCGTCGTCCGCCCACCAGCAAGAATTCCGCTGGGTTGCCTGCGCCTCCACCGGCAACACGTCAGCCTCCATGGCCGCTTATGCCGCGCGCGGCAACATGCACAGCCTGGTGCTGATCCCGGATGGAAAAATTTCCTGGGGCAAGCTCTCGCAATCTCTCGACTACGGAGCGCTCACCTGCCAACTCCGCACCGATTTCGATGGATGCGTCCGCATCCTCAACGAGCTCGTGCGCCAGAAGCCGGTCTACCTGCTGAATTCGGTGAATCCTTATCGCATCGAAGGCCAGAAGACTGCCGCCATCGAACTCATGGAGCAGCTCGAATGGGAGCCGCCCGACCACATCATCGTCCCCGGAGGGAATCTCGGAAATAGTTCCGCGATCGGCAAGGCGCTTCTCGAAATGCTTGAACTCAAACTGATCTCGCGCCTGCCGAAACTTTCCATCATCCAGGCGCACGGCGCGAATCCCTTCTACCGCAGCGTGCGCGAGTTTGGCGGGAAGAAGCTCGAACCCATGACTGCCGACACGCTCGCGACTGCGATACGCATCGGCAATCCTGCGTCGTGGAAGAAAGCGCTGCGTGTGCTGCAGACGACCGGCGGCGAGGTCGAACAGGTCTCGGAAGTTGAAATCGCCGCTGCCAAAGCCGAAATCGGAGCCGATGGCATCGGTTGCGAACCTGCCTCCGCCGTCACGCTCGCTGGACTCAAGAAGCTGCGCCGGAGCGGATTCGTCAAATCCGGCGAGGCCGTCGTCCTAATCCTGACCGGCCATCTTCTCAAAGATCCCGACTTCACTATCAAGTTCCATCGCGGCGATTTGTTTGCGGGAACTGGCGACGCGGCCGAGGCTGCCCTGACAAAACATCTGCAGCGTGCCCCGGTTGTGCTCGACGCCGATCTCAGGGCCGTCATTGCCGCCCTCGATGGGGCTGAGAGAAATTCGTAGCAGTTCGCCGCGAACTCGTGTATAAAACACAGTTCAATGTCATTGCCGATTGTTAGGGATTCTGCTTAGGCTTGGC
>DATFVD010000348.1:0-8518 GCA_035260505.1 Terriglobales bacterium | reverse complement strand
CGGCTTGAACGGCGTCGGTATGGAAGTACACGTCGGCTTCGGCGGCGATCTTCCCGATCTCGTCGACGGGCTGCACTATACCCGTCTCGTTATTGGCCGTCATGATGGTGATGAGCTTTGTCTTGGGGCGCAGGGCCCGCTTGACATCGTCGGGATCGACGCGGCCGCGGCTGTCCACGGGAATGCTGGTGACTTCACATCTCTTTTCTTCGAGATGCTTACAGGCGTTCATTACGGCGTGATGTTCGATGGTCGAGGTAATGACATGATCGCCCGACCGCGCCAGTCCAAATATGGCGAGATTGTCGGCTTCCGTGCCGCCGCTCGTAAACACAATCTCGGAGGCGCGGCAGCCGAGCAGTAGAGCCACCGATTCACGCGCGCGCTCGACGGCGGCCCGCGTCTCCTGTCCATGATGGTGGATCGAGGACGCGTTGCCGAAGTGCTCGCCAAAGTAAGGCCGCATGGCCTCCAGAACCTCGGGGAGCACCGGTGTGGTCGCGTTGTTGTCGAGATAGACCCTGCGCATCATGCTGCTGCTATTGTACCGATGTTGGGCGGATGCGCGGGGATGCAATCGGGCGTGAGGGCGACTCCAGGGCGGCCGTTGCACTCTTAGTCAGATTTGCGAAACTTAATGTCCTTGCGCCAGCTGCGGCGTACGTTCCCCGAGGGTAAAGTTCACATCCACCGCCTCGCGTTGAGGAACCGTGACCGATTTGCTCCAGATTATGGGATCGGAGAAAACGGGGCGCTTCACTCGGACCTGAGTCACGATGTCGTAGAGCGGGCTCTCGCCAACCACTCTCCAGCCCTCGTGCCATGCAACGATTTCGTAGTTGCCGGGAGGAACCTGGGTGAGCTGGAAGTTGCCATCTTCATCGGTCACCGCATAGTAGGGATGCTTCGCTACTATCATTTCGCTATTCATCCAGACATGTACGTTGCAGCGCATGCTTACTGTGCCTTCGCGGGTCATCGGGCGTGCGATCTGTTGCCCCTCGAGAACAAAGGGGAGGTTGTAATCCGCGCTGCCCGACATTTGCACCGTGTGCAGCACGGGATCACTGTCCCTCACCGTCAAACTCGCTTGTACCGGCACCAGCAGAACGTGAGGTTCGTAACGGCAGGTTTTTTGGTCGAGGAATCGCCGCGACGCGGGCAGGTCCATTGCCTTCCCCCTGCTGATATTCCTGAGAAACACGATCGTGTTAGCGACGCCGCCATTCGGGGCAACCAGCAACCGCTCAAGATCGCGGCGCTTCTGGCCCAGAGGATCGCAGACCTGCGGGTCTCTGTTGACTTCGGAGGGCACCAAGTGAGGCACAGCTCCTTGCCATTTCACGGTTCCCTTGATGGTTCCTCCGTCCTGGACGGAGACGACCTGGTAACTCGCTTGAGCGGCAGAGAGCTCGGGCGCGAGAGCGATCACGAGCAGTGCAAGCAGACGCAACGGGTACGTCATATCCACCACCTTGAAGGCTTCGCCTGGGGCAGACGAGCCCGGTACGGCACGGATGGAAAACTCAGCTATGGCGGAGGATGCCATTTATTGCCGACTTAACGGTTCCCACGTAACCGTGCTCCTTGGTTACGAGGATAGGACAAATCCTAAAGGTCGGGCAGATGACCCAAGGACAGCGACCATTGGGAATAAGGCTGAGGCGTGATGGCGAGGCTCTGCCCTGCTGGGACGAGGCGAAGCCCCGCAACCACACAAGCCTCAGCGTTTCTCGACCGCCACATATTTTTGTGGATAGACTGGGCCAATGTAATCGGCGCGCGGGCGGATCAGCCGGTTATCGTCGAGTTGTTCGATCACGTGCGCCGTCCAGCCGCCGACCCGTGAGACCGCGAAGATGGGCGTGAACAGGTCCACGTCGATGCCGAGGGTGTGGTAGGTGGAAGCCGAATAGAAGTCCACATTGGCGTTAAGCTTCTTGTCAGCTTTCACAAAGGCTTCGATTTTTTGCGAGTAGTCGAACCACTTGGGATCGCCGCTGGAATGGCCGAGATCGCGGGACATTTGCCGCAGGTGCGTGGCGCGCGGATCTTCCGTGTGATACACGCGGTGTCCGAAGCCGGGGATTTTCTTCTTCTGAGCCAGCATCGTTTTCACGTAGTCCACGGGGTCGGCGCCGTTTGCATCGATATCCTTGAGGATCTTAAAGACCGCTTCGTTAGCGCCCCCGTGCAGTGGCCCCTTGAGCGTGCCGATGGCGGAGGTTACGGCTGAGTGCATATCGGAAAGCGTTGCGGCCGTGATCCGGGCGGCGAAGGTGGAAGCGTTCAGTTCATGGTCAGCGTGAAGAATAAGCGCGATGTCAAGAGCCCGTTCAGCGGTCTGCGAGGGGGCGGCGCCGTTCAACATAAGCAGGAAATTCGCCGCGTGGGACAGCGACCGATCCGGCTCGACGACCGGCTTCCCTTTGCGGATGCGGTCGTAATTGGCCACGATCATGGCGATCTGGGAAGTCAGACGAATCGCTTTATTGACGTTCGCATCGTGATCACTATTGCTGCGGTCGAAGTCGGGATCGTAAAAAGAGAGCGCTGAAACGACCGTACGGAGCACATCCATGGGCAGCGCGTGCTTCGGCGCCAACTGCAAGAGAGTAATAATGGACGCATCCAGCTTGCGCTCGTCCGCCATGCGCTGCCGCAGCGACTTGAGTTCGTCGGCCTTGGGCAAGCGTCCGAACCAGAGCAGGTAGCAGACTTCCTCAAAGGTGGAGTGGTCGGCCAGATCGTGGATGTCATATCCGCGATAGGCGAGCACTCCCTGGTCACCATCGATATAGCAAATGCTGGATGTGGTAGCGACAACGCCTTCCAGTCCTTTGGGGGCGTGCAGGCTGGTAACGCTGGACATGGCTCCTCGCTGGCAGTGGGGATGGATCTGCATTGCTCGTCCGCGCAAACAAAAAAGCGGCCAAGACAACTATCTTTTATACGCCAACCCAGAAGCAGTTTCCAAGCGCACGCTTGGCCTGAAAAGTGTGCTGGCGTAAAATACAAGGTTTGCCGCGGGTCCATGCGCGCCCCGGGCATAGATCCAAAAGCTGTGCGGAGAAGTTCATGAAGACAAGACTGCTGATTTTCGGCCTCGTCCTTACCATCGCAACGTCCCTAGCGTTTGCCGACGAGGGCATGTGGTTATACAACGCCTTCCCGAAAGATCGGGTCGAGAAGCAATACGGCTTTCTGCCGACCCAGCAATGGCTGGATCACCTGCGCCTGTCGTCGGTGCGCTTTAATAATGGAGGCTCCGGCTCGTTCGTGTCGGCCGACGGCCTGGCATTTACCAATCATCACGTGGGCGCCGACTGCATTGGGAAACTCGCCACTTCCGGCCACGACTACATGAAGACCGGTTTTTACGCCAAGACCCATGCCGAAGAAGCAAAGTGTCCCGATCTTGAACTGAACGTGCTGGTCGGCATCGACGACGTCACCGCGAAAGTGAAAGCCGCTGCCCCGGCATCCATGTCGGCTGCCGACGCGGGCCAGGCACAACGCTCCGCAATGAGCGCCATCGAAAAGGATTGCGCAACCTCGACTGGCCTCCGCTGCGACGTGGTTACGCTCTACTCGGGCGAAGTTTACAACCTCTACAAGTACAAGAAGTACACCGACGTGCGCCTCGTATTTGCGCCGGAATTTGATGCGGCATTTTTTGGCGGCGATCCCGACAACTTCACCTTCCCGCGCTATGACCTGGACATCACCTTCTTCCGTGTCTACGAGAACGACAAGCCCGTCCATCTCGACAACTACCTGCAATGGTCGAAAACCGGCGTCAAAGATGGCGATCTGATTTTCGTCTCCGGTCATCCCGGAAACACGGATCGTTTAAAAACGCAGGCGCAGTTGCAGTTTCTGAAGGATGTAGACTTTCCGTGGCGGCTCGCCAGCTACAAGCGGCGGATAGAGATGCTCCAGAAGTTCAGTGGAGAGTCGGCTGAGAACGCGCGCATTGCTCAGGAGGACATCTTCGGATTGCAGAATTCGCAGAAAGCGATTACGGGCGAGTATGGAGGGTTGCAGGATGCAGCCGCGATGTCGCGAATGAACGCGGCGGAGCGCGAGCGGGAAAAAACTTATATGGCTAAGCACGCGGGCGAACCAAACCCCTGGAACGAGATTGCCAATGCCGTGAAAGTCAATCGTGAAATTTATGACCTTCTTACCTACGTCGAGCGAATGCGTGGCTTCAGCTCCGACCTGGCGTTCGATGCGCGGACCCTGGTGCGAGTGGCGGAGGAGAAATCGAAACCGAACGGCGACCGGCTGCGCGAGTACCGGGATTCTGGCCTCCCGTCATTGGAGCAGGAACTCCTCAGCACCGCTCCCGTCTACAAGAATCTTGAGACCGCGACTTTGGCACTCTCCCTGACGCAGATGCAGGAAGCGCTCGGACCGGAAAATGCAGCCGTGAAAGTGTCGCTGAACGGAAAATCGCCCGAAGAGGCTGCCAAGGCGCTGATCGCCGGCACAAAACTGGAGGATGTGGCGGTCCGCAAGCGACTGTATGAGGGTGGAAAAGCGGCGGTGGATGCGAGCACGGATCCTCTGATTGTCCTCATGCGCAACGTGGATTCCGAAGCACGTGCGGTACGCAAGCGTTTCGATGACGAGGTCGATGCGGTGGTACGGCGCGACGGCGCGGCTATCGCGCGGGAACGGTTTGCCGAGACCGGCTTCACTCAGCCTCCGGACGCGACCTTCACGCTGCGACTGAGTTATGGTGCGGTGAAAGGATACGAGGAAAACGGGAAAAAGATTCCGTATTTCACCACCTTCCGCGGCGCCTTCCAACATGCCGAGGAGCACGGTAACAAGCCGCCGTACAATTTGGCGGACAGTTGGTTGAAGATGAAGTCGAAGCTCAAGCTGGAAACGCCACTGAATTACGTTTCCACCGCGGACATCATTGGCGGCAACTCGGGCAGCCCGACCGTGAACAAGGCGGGCGAAGTAGTCGGAATTATTTTCGACGGAAATATTCAGTCGCTGGTCTTGAGCTTCTATTATGACGACCGCCAGTCGCGGGCCGTTCATGTCGATTCTCGCGGCATCATCGAAGCGTTGCGCAACATCTACGGCGCCGATACTCTGGCCAATGAACTGACCGGCACGAAAGCCAAGGCGGCGGGTAAATAGAACTTTTACGTTGGCGCTTCGGCATCGGACGTCAAAATCTTTACCGCAGAGGACACAGGGGTACACAGGGACGCACAGGGGAAAGAAACCCCCGTGGTTGTTCCTCTGTGAATCTCTGTGTCCCCTGTGGTTCAGGATTTGTTTTCGGGCTCGACTCATCCCCGATTATTCCGGCCAGAGTGACGCTGCCGTCTTGCTCAGGATCTGCTCCCGCATCTCCTCGCTAATGGGCAGCGCCTTGAAGTCCTCAAGATTGCGCTTGACGTCCGGAACTCCCGGCCCCGGCCAGTCGGTGCCAAACAATGTCTTGTGGGCAATCTCGTCGAGCCGCGGAAAATACGTAAGCAGTGTCTTCGGCGGAATGCCGCTGATGTCGAGATAGACGTTCGGGTGGCGCCGGATGAGAAAAAACGCAGTGTCCATCCAGAGCGGGCGCCCGCCGTGCGCCAGCAGGATTTGGAGCTTGGGAAAATCGACCGCGACATCGTCAACGTAGATTGGGTCGCCGTACTTATTGCGCGCGCCGGGGAAAATCGACGTCCCCGTGTGGAACATGACTGGGATTCCGTTCGCCTCGGCCGCCCGGTAGATGATTTCCAGTTCCTTGACTCCGTGCAAATAGTCGTTCGGAAACAGCAGTTGATGCGGGGGATGGATCTTAATCATGCGAAGGCCGAGACGCAGGATGTGCTCCACATCCGCCATGATGTTGGTAGTGTGCCGCGGATGCAGGCTGCCACAGGAGATCAGGCGCTTGGGATCGTGCTTCGTGTAGTCGGCGACAAACTGATTAACCGCGGGCGTAAAGCCCATCACCTCCGGCGCTACGTAATTGATTAGTGCAGCACGGTCAACGCCGCAATGGTCGAGATATTTGAGGAAGGCTTTGGGCGAGCGGCAGTATTCAGCGATCTCCTCGAAATTGGCGCGCTTGCCCTTGATCAGTTCAAGCGCATGCGGCTTAAGCAGTTCGATCGGCTCGATGTGGATGTGACAGTCAGTGATCAAAACAGTTCTCAGTTCTCAGCTGGATAGGTTCGTTCTATCGGCCTTGAACAGGCCCGCTTTAGCCCGCGGCTCTGAGCTCGCAGCTCAGTACAACGGCACTTTCGGATCCACCGTCCGCGCCCAGCCATCGATGCCGCCGCGCATGGATTGAACTTTTTCGTATCCCTGCTGGCGGAGCCAGTTGGTGACCGTCAATGAGCGCACACCGTGATGGCACATGACGACGATGTGATTGTCAGGATCGAGTTCCTGATGAGCGCGCGCCGGAACATCGCCCATCGGAATGTGTTTTGCTCCTTCGATGTGGGAGGCTTCGTATTCCCAGGGCTCGCGAACATCGAGCAGCGTAAATGTTTCGCCATTCTTCTGGAGCGACTTGACCTGTCCGGGAGAGATTTCGAAGTCCATGATTTTAGAGCCCTGCCTGTAGAGACGGGGCTTGCCCCGTCTCACGCCGGCGCCAGACGCGGCAAGCCGCGTCTCTACGGAAAATCAGACATCCTTCTTTCGAAGCTCAGCCGCATTCCCCAGCGTAGTCAAACTCACCAGCGCGGCTACCGCCCAGAGTGCGCCAGTTCCGATTCGAGCGCTGCGCACGTTGGCGGGCGGAACGTTACTCCACAGCGTCAACCCGCAGCCCACGACAAAGTTGATAACGAGCAGGCCGAAGAACACGCGCTCCCGCAGGCAACGCGTGTCGAGCGCCAGACCGGCGAGCAGGAGGACCCACACGATATAGGTGGCGGCGGTCCAGAAGTCGTGCGGCCATTCATACTCATTGCGAGTGACGCGGCTGAACGAAACCCACGCGAAGTAGGCGCAGCCGAGGAAGCCGGCCACGCCCCATAATGGCGTTCGGCACATCAGATGGCCGGTACGGTAGGACGACGGCTGCTTCGCTCCGTTCTTCGTCTCGGCTCTAACCTTCGTGTTGTCTATTTGCCTGTCCATTTCGGTGGTCGTTTGTCGAGGAAGGCAATGATACCCTCGCGCGCGTCCGCGGTCGAGATGAGTTCTTCGAGGTAAATCTTCTCAGCTCGGGCCAGCCCCTTGTCAAAGTGAATCGCATCCCACGCGTAAATGGCCTTCTTGGCATGAGCGAGCGCCAACGGGCTCAGTTGGCGGAGCTCGGTGAGCGCTTCTTGAACCACAGTCTCAAGTTCCTCGGCGCGAGCGGATCGGTTGGCTAGGCCGATGGCGACCGCATCGTCTCCCGAGATCTGGCGCCCAGTGAGGATGAGTTCAGCGGCGCGCTTTTGACCGACCAAGGAGGGTAGAGCGACGGCCGCGACCGGCGGATAGCATCCCAGCTTGATTTCAGGAAACCCCCAACTGGCATCGCGCGCAGCGTAAACCATGTCGCAGACGGCGGCGAGTTCGGCGCCTCCGCCGAGGCAGGCGCCGCGGACGGCGGCAATCGTGACTTTGCGAGAGGCCACGATCGCTCGGATCACCGCATGAAAACTGGTGAACATCTCGTGAATCTGTTCGGGGAGGTGGGCTTTGATGTCGACACCAGCGGAGAAGGCGCGGGAATCGCCTTCGAAGAGGATGACGGAAATGTTATCGCGGGACTCGATCTCTGTGAGCGTCTCGTGAAGTTCGTGCGCCATTCGCAGATCGATTACGTTAAGAGGAGGGTTGATTAGTTTCACGCGGGCGATGGGCGCCGTTGCATTTATTTCGAGGCGACTTGTGGCGGCAATGGTCATCTTCAGCGTCAATTCTTTACCACAGGGGGCACAGAGGAACAGAGGGGCGTGCGAAAAATCTCTTTCTGCTACTCTCCGCGGCTCCGCGGTCCATCTGCCGGGACGGGCGGGGACGCCCGTCGCTCCACTTTCTAGATGTTAATCGCTTGCCGGCGCGGCTCGCCAATCGTCGACAGCGGATCGCGCGCGCCATTTTTCTCTTTGATCCACTTCTTTTCGTTGCGGATGATATCAAGCAGCAGCTCCTTATCTTTCGCGCTTGGCAGATTCTCTTCACAGTGCTGCTCGTAACTGCGATCGTCCAGCGGCTCGCCAGTCTCGCAGTGATACTTCTGCCCCGTCCATTGTCCGATGCTGCGATTAAAGCGGATGTCGGGCGTGTAGAACTTTTTCTCGCCAGCCGCCAGGAACGTGTTCAGGCGCTCGACCAAGCCCGCAACTTCTTCTCGATACAGGTGACGGCTGTAGTCGTTGAGGTCGTCGAGGTCGGCGGCCTTATCGTTCCCCAGTTCGTCATACCGGCCTTTGATTCCCCAGACGTAGGCCCAATGCGCCGAGGACGAATGGTCCGTGCCAAAAAGATCGAACGAACTCGATATCCACTTGTTCAAATATTTCTGCAGCAGCCACCGCGG
>DATFVD010000347.1:0-3361 GCA_035260505.1 Terriglobales bacterium | reverse complement strand
GTCGCCCCTTAGCGCGGCCAGATCGCCGAGCCGGCATTGGGACTTTTCATCCAACGGGTTGACCGCCAGGGCTGCTCTGTACTCGCTCTCCGCTTCCTGCCGTCCATTGGGAATTGTCGAACTGTTGAGCATTTCAGCCAGTTCAAAATGGAGGCCGGGAAGCTTCGGATCGATCTTGAGGGCCTCGCGATAATTTGCGATGGCTTCGTCGGCTTTGCCCTGCCGGGCGAGCTCGTGGGCCATCATCTGGTGGGTGCGCGCGGAATTGGGGGCCACCACGAAAAGGCTGAGCCTGGATTCGTCGACAAGATCCGAGTAGATCCGGTACGCGGTGTACACGATTTCAACGTTTGTGGGGTCCAGTTCGCGGAGCACGCTTACCGTCGCGGCGGCCTTATCCAAATCGCCCGCTTTTGAATACGTGTCGATCAGCTCCATGCCCGTCTCAATGCGAATCTTTTGCTCCTTGAGCTCTGGGAACGCAGTTTCCAAATCGCCAAGCGCGGCTTTGATGTCCCCGGTCCGCTTTTCCGCCATGCCGAGCAGCGCCTGAATTTTCCAGAGAGCCGGTTGCAGTTTCAGCGCGGCACGCAACTGGGGAAGCGCCTCGGCGTAAGCTCCCTGGAAAGACAGCAGCACACCGAGGTTGCCGCGAGCGTCGACGTTGCTGGGTTCGAGGGCCACGATGGCTTTGAATTCGGGCACGGCAAGGTCGGGTTTGTTCTCCCTCAAATATTCCTGCGCCTTGCGGGCGTGTTCTTCCACTTGTTGCTGGTGGCTTGGAGCGGATTGCGAGAAGGAGGAAGTGGCGGCAAGCAGGAGTACAGCGAAGAGGGAAACACTGCCTTCTTTTATCCGCATGTCGCTAGTATACGGCGAGTGAATAGCCCTTTCGTGGTTTCGTGCTAACGAAAAAAAGAGGACGGCGAGGTGCCGCCGTCCTCCTCTCGACTAGGGGTGAGGTTAGAACGTGAACCGGGCGCCGAGTTGGCCGCTGCGCGGAGCAACCGTAGTTCCTCCGGCCGTGAGGGATCTGTCGATTATTCCGAAGTTCCCCAGGTTATTAATGTCACTGTGCGGAGCCTGGAAGCTGGGGTGGTTCAGTGCGTTGACGAAATCGGCTCGCAGTTGAAAGCCGAAGCGCTCCCTAAAGCGGAAGTCCTTAGCCAGGGAGAGGTCGACAACGCTGAGGCCTGGCCCGCGCAACGTATTTCTGCCTGCCGTCCCAAAGGCGAAGTTGGCCTTCGTCGGATGCGTGAAGGCGGCTGGGTTGAAATAGAAGCCCGCAGGAACATTGGAAAACGGGTCGCCGACCCGGTTGAGATAGAGTGTGCAGCCGTTGCCACACTGCGAGTTGTTATCTGGGCCGCCGTCAATGACCGTGAAGGGATTTCCACTCTGCTTGATGAATGTTCCCGAGATTCGCCACCCACCGGCGACAAGGTTCGTCACTTCATGATGGTTGAGATATTGCTTGCCCTGCCCGAAAGGCAGTTCGTAGGAGACGATGCCCTTGACGGCGTGCGGGATGTCAAAGTTGGAATTGCCGTAGTTGGCGGCCGGGTTGTTCCCGATTTGCCAGCGCTGCGTACCGCCGCGGCTCCCCCATCCGGCCGAATCCTGGTCGTCCAGGAAGTGCGACCAGACGTAGTTGGCTTGGAAAGTCAGGCCGTAGGAATAGCGCTTGGTGACTCCCACTTGTAAGGCGTCGTATCTGGAAATTGCGTTGTAGTTGTTTCCGCCGATGGTTCCAAACAACGGGAATGGGCGCTGTGCCTTCGTGGTGACGCCCGCCCCCAACACCGTTGGGTCGGTGATTTGGTTGAGGTCTGTCGGGAACTGCAAGTGGCTGCCGTGGCTGCCCACATAGGCGATGGACCCCGCGTAATCATGGGCGAACTGGTGCTCGACGCTTAATGTCCACTCCTTGATTCTGCCTACTGGGACATTGTATGGGGTATAGGTCACGCCTTGAGGGTTGGCTGGCGTAATGTATGTTAAAGGCTGCCGAGCTTTCGGAGAACCTACCACGTAGTTCAGGATGGGGCCAGCCGTAGCGGCAGAGGCTGACAGGGAGATGAGCGGGTTGGGACCCGTTCCGGTGTTTACGTCCGTGACGTCGCCCTTGCTGGTGCCGATGGAGCCAGCACCTAGTCCCTGCCCGTAGGTATCTTCGCTGAAATTATAGGAGTACATCCCAAAACCACCACGAACCGTGGTGTTCCTGAATCTGCTTGGACTCCAGGCAAAGCCAACACGCGGCAGGAAAATGTTGTAAATCGGCTTCTGCAGGGTGGTTCTGTCGATTTGGCCGCCAAACCACATCGAGCCTAGCGCCCCGTTGAAGGGATTAACGATATTCGGATCGAACCCGCCGATCGCATTGTGCAACTCGCTCATGCCGGTGGTGGCTTCATAGCGCAAGCCGAGGTTGATGGTGAGATTCGGACGAAGCTTGTAATCGTCTTGAACGAAGAGTTGCGGGCTCTTGATGCGCATGTAAGTTACGGCTTGGTTGGTGGCCGTCCAGTGAAACACATCACCCAGCAGGAAGTCCGCGAACGAAGCACCGCCGGCGACGCAAGTAGTGGACCCTGTTGGGCAGTTTTGCTGTGTATACGACCCGTTAAAGTTGAACTGACCGGCGTCGACGTTGCCCCATGGCGTGGTATTGCCGTCGCCCATCAGAACTTCCACACCGAAGTGGAGGATATGCCGGCCCTTGATCAGGGTCATCACGTCCGAAGGGTCATAGAGGTGCTCGATGTAGATGGCGTTGGTGCCGGGCTGCAAAGACGTGCAGCAAGTGCCGTTGAGGTTGAACGTCGGGAAAATATTTGCTTTCGAGTACTGGAGCCCCAGCGTGGTAGCAGCATTGAACCCAAGGGATTGCGGCACGAACCAGTTGCCTTGCTTCGTATAGCCCATGCGGAATTCGTTCACGATTGTTGGGCTGAGTGTCCACACGTCGGAAAGCTGTACGTTGTAGCCGTCGATGTCTCCGGAGAAGCAGTTCAGCGGGCAGGTCCACTGATTGACGTTCTTTCCAGGATTGTCCTTCTGCGTTATGGAGAAAGTTACACGATTATTCTTCATCAAGTCGTAGTCGATGCGCCCGAAATAACGAAGATTCGGGTTGGAGGAAGGGGACAAAGAGAAAAAGTTGTTGATATTTGGATTGGGACCAACAAAATTCGGCGTGGGATAGAAAGAAAGAGCCTTCAAGGCCACGGGATCGATTCTGTTGGTGGGGATAATATTGTTAGCAAAAGCCGTGCGCGTTCCACCGACTCCTGCAGACGTCGGGTCGTAGATGGTGGGCTGGCCGGTGAAATCACCACCTCTTTCGGCGAGGGTGGGC
>DATFVD010000346.1:0-2086 GCA_035260505.1 Terriglobales bacterium | reverse complement strand
CACTTCACCATGCGACCAGCTCCGGATTTTTTCCGGGGACGCCAGGCTGATGCGAATGGCATCGAAATCAGCCACGGGATTTGCCATATCGAACGGGCTCGAACGAAACATGTTCCTCCGCTTTCCTACGGCTGTACGCCGCCGTACGCGGCTCTCAAAAACAGTCGCTAGTCGCTGGTCGTTAGTCGCTAGCGAAATCTCTGACCCGGAAGCCCAAGAGCTGAAGACCGCGGGTCTCTATTTTTCAAAATGAGTCAGACTGCTAGCCGCGAACGACCAACGACTAGCGACCGACGACTAATCTGCCGCCACAGCCACCGGCTTCTTCTCCGTGATCTTGATCAACTCGACATCCAGGCACAGCGCCTGCAACTCACGAATCAGCACGTTGAACGATTCGGGGACGCCCGGCTCCATCGCGGCCTCGCCTTTGACGATAGCCTCGTAGATTTTGGTGCGTCCGTACACATCGTCCGACTTCGCGGTCAGCAGCTCTTGCAAGATGAACGCAGCGCCGTATGCTTCGAGTGCCCAGACTTCCATTTCTCCGAAACGCTGGCCCCCGAACTGCGCCTTGCCACCCAGCGGCTGCTGCGTGATGAGCGAGTACGGCCCGATGGAACGCGCGTGAATCTTGTCGTCCACCAGGTGTGAGAGCTTCAACATGTAGATGTAGCCGACCGTGACCGGCAATTCGAACTTCTCGCCCGTCATGCCGTCGCGCAGCGTGGTCTTGCCCGAGGTGGGCAGGCCCGCGCTCGTCAGCAACGCCTTGATTTCCGTCTCCCGGGCACCGTCGAATACCGCCGATCCCATGAAAACGCCCTTCTTAAGCGTCGGGGCCACCGCTTCGAGCTCATCCTCACTCAT
Source organism: Terriglobales bacterium (assembly GCA_035260505.1). GTDB lineage: Bacteria > Acidobacteriota > Terriglobia > Terriglobales > Acidobacteriaceae > Acidiflorens. The sequence goes on along the minus strand of DATFVD010000346.1, from coordinate 1,216 downwards.
GTCGCCGATGGTCTCGGCCAGCACGGTGTCCTTGAACAAAGCCTTGAGATCGCGGCGGATGGCTTCTGCACGAGTGTTCTGCTTCAGCAACTCAGCGATCTTCAGACCCAGTTCATGACCCGCCCATCCGAGGTGGGTTTCAAGAATCTGTCCCACGTTCATACGGCTGGGCACGCCGAGCGGGTTCAGGACGATCTCGACCGGCGTTCCATCTTCGAGGTACGGCATATCCTCTTCCGGCAGAATGCGCGCGATCACTCCCTTGTTCCCGTGACGTCCGGCCATCTTGTCGCCGACGCTCAGCTTGCGCTTCATGGCGATGTAGACCTTCACCAGCTTGATCACGCCCGGCGGCAGCTCATCGCCCTTGGTCAGCTTGTCTTTCTTTTCGTTTACGATCTTCTTGAGCACATCGATCTGGCGCGAGGTCATTTCCTCGATCTCGTCGATCTGCTCGTTCACTCGCGGATCCTTATCGGCGTATTTGATCCGCTTCAGGTTGCGGGTCGAGATGCGCTCGATCGCGTCGCGGTCGAGAATTGCATCTTTGGTAAGCAACCGCTTGTTGGTGCGCTCGTCGTGCAGATCGGCTTGCACTTCCTTACCGCCCAGCAGGCCTTCCAGGCGCTTCAGGCGCTCATCGGTCAGAATTCGGATCTCGTCTGAAAGGTTCTTTTCTAGCTTCGCGATCTGGTTGCCTTCAATCGTCTTGGCGCGCTCGTCCTTCTCCTGGCCTTTGCGCGAGAAGATCTTCACGTCCACCACGATGCCTTCAATTCCAGGCGGGCAGTAGAGCGAAGCGTCGCGAACGTCGCCGGCTTTTTCGCCGAAGATTGCTCGCAGCAGTTTCTCTTCCGGCGTCAGTTGCGTCTCACCCTTCGGCGTGACTTTGCCGACAATGATGTCACCCTGCTTGATGCCGGCGCCGATGCGGATCACACCCGCTTCGTCCAGATTTCGCAGCGTGGATTCACTCACGTTCGGGATGTCGCGCGTCACTTCCTCGGGACCGAGCTTCGTATCCCGGGCTTCGAGTTCGAACTCTTCGATGTGAACCGAGGTGTAGTAATCCTCCTTCACCATCTTTTCCGAAACCAGGATCGCGTCTTCGAAGTTGTAGCCGCGCCACGGCATGAATGCGACCAGCACGTTGCGTCCCAGCGCCAACTCGCCAAAGTCAGTGCACGGACCGTCCGCAATCACTTGCCCCTTCACC
>DATFVD010000345.1:0-3580 GCA_035260505.1 Terriglobales bacterium | reverse complement strand
CTCGGTCAACCCGCTGACATCACCGGCGCCGTCCTGTTCCTGACGAGCGACGACGCGGCATTCATCACCGGCCAGGCAATCGTCGTCGACGGCGGACAGTACCGCGTCGGCTAATAAAGGAGAACTCACGATGGAAACCATGCTCAAAGAGCGGCAGCACATTCCAACGGCGGAAGCGCCTCGCGGCATAGCGCTCCGGACCTTCGCCCACCGGCACGGCCCGATCACGCGGCTCGTCAGTCCCTCGGACATTGGCGAAGCGATCAAGCCCTTCGTGTTCCTGGATCGCGCCGAGGTGCGGTACACGGGCAAGCCGCTGTTCGGCATTCACCCGCACTCCGGGATCGCCACTCTGACCGTCGTCCTCGACGGCGGAATGGCCTACGAAGACACCACGGGCAAGAAAGGCACGGTCGGCGCCGGCGGCCTGGAATGGATGAAAGCAGGCGGCGGCGTATGGCACGACGGCGGGCCGCTCCCGGGCGATCCGCTGCGGCTGTTCCAGCTCTGGGTCGCGCTCAGCGCCGATCAGGAGCTCGCACCGGCGGAAAGCCACTACATAGCGGCGGAAAGCGTGCAGCAGGAAGGTCCCGTGCGCGTGATCCTAGGCGAGTACGGCCGCGCGCGCAGCGTGATCCCCGGCAGCCCGAGGATCAACTATTTCCACGTGCGGCTGAAGGACGGCGAGCGCTGGCGCTACGCGCCGCCGGCGACGCACGACGTGGCGTGGCTCGCGGTCGACAAAGGCACCCTGCGCGCGCCCGAAGCGATCCGGGAGGGAGAGCTCGTGGTGTTCGAAGAATCCTCGGCCGCGATCAAGCTGCAAGCCGACGGCGACACGTCGTTCGTCTTCGGCTCCGCGCCCAAGCATCCGCATCCGCTGGTCCTCGGCTACTACTCGGTGCACACGAGCGCGCAGACGCTCGAGCGCGGCGAGGCCGGGATCGCACGGATCGGCGAACGGTTGCGCAAGGAAGGACGCCTATGAGCATCGCAACTCAAGTCCTCAGGCGCAGTCTGGATACTTTCTTGTCCAAAGACATGAAAGCGTGGTCAGAACTCTGCGATGAAAATGTCGTCGTCGAATTTCCCTTCGCGCCCGACGGCTCACCGGCGAAGCTCGAAGGCCGACAAGCGATTTACGAATACCTGCGCAATTACCCCAACATAATCGACATCAAGGGGATCCCGGCAGCCAAAATCTATCCCACCGATGACCCGAACATGGCAATTGCCGAGTGGAGTGTCACAGGAAGAGTGATTTCAAATGGCAACCCCTACAACATGAGCTATGCAACGTTTGTGACCATTCGCAATGGTCTCATTGTCAGATACAAGGAGTATTGGAATCCGTCGGCTTTCTTGAAGGCACTGAGCGGCGCAAGTTTCACTGACAATTCACGCTAGCCACCCCGAACTTCTATGAAGGAGATATGCACAATGAAGAAGCTGATCACGTTGCTACTTGCGGCATTGCTTACCGTGACAGTGAGGGCTCAAACTCTCGTCCCCACTCCGGGCGCCGATCTGATTGTCTTTAACGCCAAGATTACGACTCAGAACCTGGCGCAACCGGAAGCATCTGCCTTGGCGGTAAAGGGTGGAAGAATTTATGCCGTAGGAAGCGATGCCGAAATCCTGAGCCTGAGAGGCAACAATACCAGGGTGATTGATGCCGAAGGCAGACGGCTGATACCCGGCATAAACGACTCACATACGCATGTGATCCAGGAAAAAGCTTCGAACTACAACGTCCGGTGGGAGGGCGTCCCGACGCTGCAACGGGCTCTGGAAATGCTCAGGGAGCAGGCCCAAAGAACACCGAACGGACAATGGGTAAAGGTGATTGGCGGCTGGTCGCCTCACCAGTTTAGAGAAAGAAGGCTGCCGACTATTGCAGAGCTTGAAAGAGCTGTACCCGACAGACCCCTCATTGTGCAGTATGCCTATAACCAAGCCTTCTTGAATAGCCTGGCCATGAAAGCGCTGGGTGTCGGAACTCCACGTTTCCCCGTGATCCCCGGGACCGGGACTGTTTTTGAGAAAGACGCGCAGGGACGATACACGGGAGTCGTGTACGCCAATGTAATACTCTTCTTGACACTTGAAACATTGGTACCGCAACCGACCTTTGATGAGCAAAAAAATTCGCTGCTTCAGCTTATCAATGATCTGAATCGTTTCGGGGTTACTTCCGTGATCGATGCAGCAGGCTTTACGGCGTTCCCGCAAGGACACGCGCCGCTTCAGGCATTAATTCAGGACAAACAGCTGAACATCCGCATGTCATTTATGGATGTAAGATTTCCACGCGATGGGACGATGTCCCCCACGGAAGCGGAAATCAATTCCATTACAAGGCAGAACCCTCTTAGCCCAAGGCAGAATTTGCATCCTGCCATGGAGCATGGTTACCAGTTTGCGGGCATGGGCGAAGCGTTACGAATCGAATTGCATGACCATGAGAATTTTGACAGACCCGCGATCATCATTCCGCGAGATACCATGGACAAATACATCCGGAAAGATGTCTTCGAGCTGGTGACGAGACGGATCCCCTTCCGGATGCATATCACGTATGGTGAAAACATCACGTCATTTCTCGACGCGCTCGAGAAGGTCAATCGGCTGGTACCCCTGGACGGATTGCGTTGGGGTATAGAACACGCCGAAGGCATCCGCGCGGAGGATATGGACAGAGTCAAGCGGCTGGGTGGCGGACTAGCACTCGACGGCAAGATGGCGATACACGCCGATGGCTTTATCAGGACCTATGACAGAGAGAGGGCGCTGCAGACACCGCCGTTCCGGCTGCTGCGTGAAAAGGGGCTCCCGCTCTCCCTGAGCACTGATGGATTCAGGGCATCGTCCTATAACCCGTGGATCACCATTTCGTGGGCCGTGACAGGTAAATCGGTATCGGATTCGGAAGTGCTGGCCGAAAACAATCGCTTAACGCGCGAAGAAGCGTTGAGGTTGTTTACTCTGGGCAGTGCGTGGTTTGAATATGAAGAGAATGAAAAAGGCCGGCTCGCTCCGGGTAACCTGGCGGATTTTGCGTTGCTGGATGCGGATTATTTTGAAGTGCCCGACGATGAAATAAGAAATATCCGTTCGGTATTGACTGTTGTGGATGGCAGGGTGGTATTTGGCACCGGCAAGTACACCAGCTTAGCTCCCACACTGCCGCCTGTAATTCCGGCATGGTCGCCCGTCAACTATTTCGGTGGTTACTACAATACGAAGTAACTCGATCACGGTGAGCGCGAGAACTGGAGGGGAACCCATACGTAGATTCATGCGCGGGCTGGCGAACGACGTCGCAGGCGACGGCATTACCGCCAACGCGGTATCGCCCGGCCTGACCAACACGGCGGCGACCGCGCCGCAATCAGAAGCGCAAAAGCGCGCCACCTGGGAAACCCAGGCGATCAAGCGGCTCGGTCAACCCGCTGACATCACCGGCGCCGTCCTGTTCCTGACGAGCGACGACGCGGCATTCATCACCGGCCAGGCAATCGTCGTCGACGGCGGACAGTACCGCGTCGGCTAATAAAGGAGAACTCACGATGGAAACCAT
>DATFVD010000344.1:0-29053 GCA_035260505.1 Terriglobales bacterium | reverse complement strand
GTTTCGCAATCAGCGAATCATAATAAGGAGGAATCGTGCCTTCGGCATAGGCCGCTGTGTCGATGCGCACGCCCGTCCCTCCCGGAGGATTGAACGTCGTGATCTTCCCCGCCGACGGCGTGAATTTCTCCGGATGCTCGGCATTGATGCGGCACTCGATCGCGTGTCCGCGATGCACGATGGGGCCCTGCAGGACGTCGGCCAGCTTTTCGCCCGCGGCAATCATAATCTGACTCTTGACCAGATCCACGTCAGTGACCATTTCAGTCACCGGATGCTCCACCTGGATGCGCGTGTTCATCTCGATGAAGTAAAGTCGCCGCTCCTGGTCCATCAGAAATTCGATGGTGCCGGCATTGTGATAGCCGACCTTGCTGAGCGTCTTGCTGAGGACTTCTCCGATCTCCTTGCGAAGCTCGGGAGTCACCCGCACCGACGGAGACTCTTCGAGCAACTTCTGGTGGCGGCGCTGAATCGAGCACTCGCGTTCTCCCAAACTAACGACATTGCCGTGCTCGTCGCCCAGCACTTGGAATTCGATGTGGCGCGGGTTCTCTACATACTTCTCGAGATAAAGGTCGCCATTACCGAACGCCGCCGAGGCCTCGGATTGCGCCTGCCGGTAAAGCGCAGGCAATTCATCTTCATTGCGCACGATGCGCATGCCCCGACCACCGCCACCGGCCGTGGCTTTGAGAATGACCGGAAATTCAACTTTCCGCGCCCACTCGATCGCCTCTTCCTCCGAAGCGATCACGCCATCCGAGCCGGGAAGGATCGGCACCCCATGCTGCTTCATCGCGGCACGCGCCTTTTCTTTCTCGCCCATCAACCGGATGACATCAGGAGTCGGCCCTATGAACTTGATGTGACAGGCTTCGCAGACTTCCGCGAAATTGGCGTTTTCCGAAAGCAGGCCGTAACCGGGGTGGATGGCGTCCACATTCGCGATTTCGGCCGCGCTGATCACTGCGGGGATATTGAGATAACTTTGCGCCAGTTGCGGCGGGCCAATGCAAATCGCTTCATCCGCAAAGCGCACGTGGAGCGAATTCCGGTCCGCCTCACTGTAGATCGCCACCGAGCGGATGCCGAGTTCCTTGCATGCGCAAATGACGCGCAACGCAATTTCACCGCGATTCGCTACCAGAATTTTCTTGAACATGATCTGAAAGCTCTCAGTTCTCAGCTCTCGGGGAATTCCAGGCCTGTGCAGTCATGTGATTTTCCTGAGAGCTGACAGCTGACAGCCGACAGCTTATTTTGCCGGCCGGACGGCGAACAGTTCCTGACCGTACTCGATGGGCTGGCCATTGGCGACGAGCTTCTTGATCAACTCTCCCGACACGTCGCATTCGATTTCGTTCATCAGTTTCATTGCTTCCACAATGCACAAAACCTGGCCCACTTCCAGGGGATCACCAACTTTGACGAAGGGCGGGGAGCCGGGCGAAGGCGATTCGTAGAAAGTGCCCACGATCGGCGACTTCACAATATGCAAGCTTTCTTCGGGCTCAGGAGCAGCTGCATTGGCAGCCAGATCTACCTGGGCAGGCACTGGAGCAGAAGGCGAAGCCGCCACCGGCGCAGGGTGAACCGCGATATAACGCGAGTCCGGCAACGCCGCGGGCGCCGGTTCGGCGCCGCGCTTGATCCTCACCTTGACATCGCCGCGCTCTAATTCAAACTCGGCAATGTCCTTTTCGATTAAGAACTCGATAAGTTCTTTTAGCTCTTTTTGATTCATGTATACGGCGGGTTCCGCTTTGGTTGTGTTCTGTTCTTCCGTCTATAGAGACGGGGCTTGCCCCGTCTCACTCTGCAGCCGGAGGCGCGGCAAGCCGCGTCTCTAGGGGAAATCAGGCCGGCTAAATAATCACCAGTTCTTTGTCCGTCGGCGTCAGCACTTCGCGGCCCGAAGCGGTAACCACCACCACGTCTTCAATCCGCACACCCCACTTCCCAGGAATGTACGCGCCAGGCTCAATCGTAATGACCATCCCCGGTTCCAGCTTCTGGGTTTGCCCCTTCGCCAACCTCGGCGCCTCGTGAATCTCTAATCCTAAACCATGCCCGGTCGAATGCGTGAAGTAGCCGGCCAGCTTCCTCTTGCGAAGGACACGCCGTGCCGCGTCATCCACTTCGGCAGCCGTCACGCCCGGACGAACCGCCGCGATAGCGGCCCCCTGCGCTTCCAGAACGGCTTCATACAGCCCACGAGCCTCTTGTGAGGGCCGTCCGACGTGCACGGTTCGTGTTCGATCCGAACAATAACCGGCGAGTATAACACCAAAATCGCAGACCACGAACCCACGCCGGGGAATGCGCGCGCCGGAGGCCCGGCCATGGACAATCGCCGAGCGCGCTCCGGAAGCCAGTATTGTCGGAAAGGACATGCCTTCGGCCCCGCCGCGACGGGCCTCGTACTCCATGGCAGCCGCAACTTCAACTTCAGTCAACCCGGGCCGAATCTTCTTGCAGGCAATGCGGAAAAGACTCGCGCCGAGTTCAACCGCCCGTCGAATGCGCAGGATCTCGGCAGCATCCTTCACCATGCGGGCGCGCTCGACCAGCGGTGGCGCGGAACGCAGGCGCGCCCTCCCTTTCAGCACGGACGCCAACCGCACGCGCATGCCAATGGTGATCGCCTCCGGCTCGATGCCCACTGCGGTCGAACTGCTTCGCTCCTTATTCGTAGCCAGCCACTCCGCCGCCGCGATCAGCGGAGATTTGCGAGCGATGACAATCCTCGCAGCGTTGACCTCGTCTTTTGCCTGGGTGCGGTATCGGCCGTCGGTAAAGAGGATGGAAACACGATCACCGGCAATTAAAACGGCCGCGCTCCCAGTAAAGCCACAGAGATAGCGGATATTCGGAAGATGGGTCACCAGCAGCGAGTCCAGATTATTCTCTCCGAGTGCAGATCGAAGACGACTCAGGCGGCCAGCATGATCCATTGGAGAAGTGTAGCAAGGGGCAGTTCTCAGATCCCATTTCTCAGTCAAAGCTTGTTCTGAGAACTGAGAACCGGGAACTGAGAACTCAAAAAGCGAAGCCGCCGGGCTTCTCGGCAGGTTCTCCGAGAAGGCCGGCGGCTGGGCTCGTTCTGACTTAGCGCTTAGGTTTGAATGATGCGCGGAGTAATGAAGAAAATCAGCTCCTGATCTGACGTCTTGATGGCGCGGTGCTTGAACAGGTTTCCGAGGTACGGAATATCTCCGAGCAACGGCACCTGCGACACGCTCAGCGAGTTCTGCGTCTGGATCACACCGCCAATCACCACCGTCCCGCCGTCAGTCACGAGCACTTGCGTGGTCGCCTGCTGCGTGATCAGCGTTGGGCTGCCATTCACTTCGTTGCCGAAGTCAGGCAGGGTGTTCTCCACATCCACGTTCAGGAATATGGTTCCTTCCGACGTGATCTGCGGAGTCACCGTCAACCGCAGGAAAGCATCCACGTAGGAAGTGGTTGGCGGACCCCCCAATTGGGCCGCAGTCACGATTGGTACTTTCACGCCTTGCTTCACCACCGCCTGAATGTTGTTTTGCGTAACGATACGCGGACGGGAAAGAATTTTCAGCAACCCGCGCGATTCGGCCATTGAGAGCAGCAGGTCGATCCGCACGTTGTTGGAGGCGTTAATAAGTTCCAGACCGCTGGTCGGTCCGGTTGCGCCCAGGTTTGAAAACAGCGGAATCTGAGAGGCCCCGGGCTTTCCGACGATGGGGTACAGCGGGTTCCCTACTTGTGGACCGACGATGATCGGCGAGGTTCCCACGTTGTTTAAGCCGCCAATGCCGGTTGTGCCATTGCCCCAGCCGAGGCCAAGTTGCACGCCGATGTCGCGAGCGAAGTTGCGGGTGGCAGCCACCACGCGGGCTTCAATCTCGACTTCCTGCGTCTTGCGGTCCATCTGCTGGATGATGCGGTCAATCTGCGGCAGAACCGCCGGTATGTCGGAGACGATCAGCGAATTGGTCCGTTCATCAGCGACCACGTCGCCACGCTGACTTAGGAACTTCTTGACCGGCACCAATACATCCTTGGCGTGCGCGTAGCTGAGGTAGCGGGTAATGCTGACCTTGTCGACCGCCAGCGCCTCGGCATCGATTTGCGCGCGCCGGTTCTCAGCTTCCTTCCTCAATGTATCAACCGTAGCGATGCGCAACACATTGCCGTCCAGTTGGCGGGACAGATCGTTGTTCTTGAGGACGATGTCCAGCGCCTGGTCCCACGGCACGTCATCGAGCACAATCGTCAGATTGCCGTGAACCATGGGATCGAGCACAACGTTCAAACCGCTGATCTCGTGAACCAGGCGGAAGAAGTCTTTCAGATCCACATCCTTCAGGTTGACCGAGATCGGCTCGCCGGTGTACTTCGCACCGTTCGCCGCCGGTTTCTGCTCCATCTGGACTTTCTGTTCCGCGGCCATGTTCACGGCCGGTTGGATGCCTTGCCCGTTGCCCGCGGTTTGCCCGAGGGCGGCATTGGCATTGGTCGCGACCAGTTCCGCCGCCGTCTTGTCGGCAAAGCGGGTTGCCGCTTCCTGCGCTTTCGCGGCGGGCTGAACCGCTTTGTCGTCTTTAACCGAATACTTGGGCTCGACGAAAGCAAAATCCGTGGGTTTCTGCGCGTTCTCTACTGGCGTCGGAGCGGATGCAACCGCCGTCGTCGCGGCCGGAACCACCGGAGCCGAAGTCACGGGAGCCGAGGCCAGCACCAGTTTTGGCGTTGCGCTCGTGGCCGCCGATTTTGTGGCCGGCGCCGGTTGGCGATGGGCCACCACGGTGTCATGGATCTGGAGAACGAAGCTGCCGTCCGGACCCGCCACCAATTCGTGCTGACGGCTGCCGCCAGCGAGATCAACGACCACACGGGTTGTGGGCGGAACTTGCCCGTCCATCCCGGCGCGGACGTCTTTCACGCCATCGCTGCCCACAGTGATGCGGCTCTGCGCCGTCCCCATCACGGTGTTGGGAAAGTCGACGACGATGCGCGCCGGAGAATCGAGCGTCGAGACTCGGGGCGCCAATGCGCCCTTCGCCTTGAACTCGACCCGCAATCCATCCTGGCTGTGCGCGACCTCGAGCTTCTGCAGCGCAGCGCCCGCGGCCACCCCCTTGCCCGTCATGTCAGCCGCGGCTGCGATCAGTACGAACGTCAGCAGCGGAACCAAGAGACCCAGCAGTTGCTTTCGCATTTCCCCATCTCCCCATACGAGGCCGTTTCGCCTCGATGTGTTTCTTCGAAATCTTTTTCTCAGGCCCTAGACGGCCGGAGTCGTAATCTTCTTCACTACTTCCCGCGTAAAGGTCTTGCCCAACCGGTCCTGCAGTGTTTCCTGGAAAACAACGGAGTCGCCCGTAATCTTCATCACGTAACCATTGAACACCGGATCGTTTTCCCGCAGAAAATAAGCTTTATTCAAACCGTTACTGACCACAGCAATGAAACCGCTTTCGGCGCGCACTACACCTCGCAGATTGATGGCTCCGATTTCCAGACATTTTTTGCCGGTGTTACAACCCGAACCGCCCGCGTGGCTCACGACCGGACTGATGAAGGGATCCCGTCTTCCGTTCGCGGCGTACTTGCCGTCCGGAACGACCGGTTCTTCGCTCGCCGCGCCTCCCGCGTTCCCCGAACTGCTGTGGGCTGCGCTGGCTGCCACTGGCGGATTGCTTTTCGGAACCGTAGGCACTGGCTTCGCTTGCGCCTTGTGCCCGGCCACGACTCCCGGAACCCGTTTCGCGCCACCCGTCTTCTTCGCACCTGCGGAAGTCGGCGCTACCCGTGACGGAGTTGAAGAAACCTTCACCGGCGTCGCCGCCGGCACTCTGCTTGACTTGGCCGGAGTGTGTATGGCGCTCGGCGCTGCCGGGGCTGATTGGTGAATGCCCAGCGCCGCGTTCGAGGCAGCCGTGGCATTGTTACTCACCCCATTCATGGTGTTGCGCGTGTTCTGGATAATGCTGGGACTCTGGGCCGAGGCCAAGCCCGCGGCCACTACACAAACGAGAATTGTCACCGTCGGCTTCATCATGTCCCTCCTATTTCTTCACCGGTGGTCCGGGCTTGCTGGCCGGCGCCGCCGGATCCAGATCGTGACTGAAATATGTCGTGCTCAGGCAAGTCGCCACCACACTCTCGCCAGGCGCGTACTGGTACGTGTGCTTCGCCTTGGCGTCGCCCGGCTTCCGGGTCGAGGCCACCAGCAGGTTCGAGACGTTTACGATGCGCTCCACTTTCCCCAACCGGTCGAAGAACCCAAGCATTGAGTAGTACGGACCGTCGAGCTCGAGTTCAAACGGCACTTCCGTATAGAACTCTTTCGCGGCGTACGGACGTGATGTATAGCGCCGGATTTCCACGCCCGCTTTGCGCGCTTCTCCGCTCACCATGCGCATGAAATTGTCCACTTCTTTTTCATCGGGCACGATGCGACGCTCGATTTCGAGTTGTTGCTTCAAGCTCGCCAGCTGGCGCTCGATGTCAGCCAGTTTCGGCCGGTAGGCTTCGAGTTCCGCGTTCTCGCGCAGTTTGGCTTGCAGCTTCACCTGGGCCGCCGCATTTTCATCGCGCTGCGACTTGAAGACCGTGTAGTAGAGGCCGGTCGTACCGACCACCGCCACCAGCACCAGAATTCCCAGCAACTTCACACCTGATAATTCGCCAAGATTCATAATCGGTTCCGCCTTTACGACTTCGCCTTTTCGCAGGTCAGCGTAAATTGAAACGCCTGCATGTCCTTCACCGCTTCGTCCTGATAACTTTCCTTGATTTCGATGTTGCGGAAATAACCGGTCTTCTGCAAATTGGAAATCAGGTTGGCCACCGCATCGCTGCTCAGTGCGGTGCCGTCAATGGCCACGCTCGCGCCCTGGTCCTGCATGCTGTTCAGCCAGACCGCCTCGGTCCCGTTGACCGTATCGCCGATCATGGCCAGCAGGCTAACCGGACCCGCTTGGTTGGCGCGCAACTGGTCAATTACATCCACCCGCCGCTTGTAGGAATCGGCTTGCCGCTGCCGCTCCAGATACCGCACCTTGACCGCGGCTAGTTCGCGATTCTTCTGTTCCGCGGCCAGCGCTCGGACCTCGATCGATTTCTTTTCCCGGTCGAGTTGGTACCAGTACCCCACGTTGAGGGCGCCGGCAACCACCAGCACCGCCGCCACCTGGACCAGCGGCCCGCCTAAGTTGCCGACCTCGACGCTCGGCATGTTGAAGGCGGGACCTTTCTTGCCTTTCGGTTTCGGAGACCCCAGCAGATTGATTCGGATCATAGCTTTTCAAAGCTCCTCAGGGCCAAACCCACGGCTACTGCCAACTGGCCCGCATTCTGTTCAATCAGCTCCGCCCCGGCGCCGTCCACTGGAGCCAGCACTTTCTGGAACGGGTTGAACAACTCGACCGGCATTGAGAACTCCTGGCGCAAAGCTTCCACCAGGCCCGGAACCTTGGCCGAACCGCCGGCCAGATAAATCTTCTCGATGTGCTCGCCCGCCGCGCTGGCGCGGAAGAAGTCAAACGTCTTCTGAATTTCCAGCACGATAATTTCAGTGACCTGCTGCAGGATCGGCGTCTTCGCGTCGTCGTGCACCGTACCCACTTTGCGCCCCAGCTTCAGCGATTCCGCGTCATCGAAACTGAGATCCAGTTCCTTCTGCAGCGAATCGGTGTACTGATGGCCGCCCACCGAAACGTCCCGCGGAAACAGCGGTGTCGTCCCCTTGACGATGTTGATGTTCATCACGCTCGCACCCAGGTTGAGCAGCGCAACCACCTGCGTCGGAGCGGGTTCGTAGTTGAACTCGTAGCAGTTCTGCAAGGCGAGGGCATCGATATCCACAATAGCCGGAGTCTTGCCCGCCATCGAGAGTACGTTGGTGTAGTTCAGAATCTTGTCTTTCTTGACAGCCACCAGCAACACATCCATCTGCGGGCTGCTCGCGTCATCGGAAAGAATCTGATAGTCGAGGTTCACATCCGCCAGATCGAACGGAATATGCTGGGCGGCTTCCTTCTGGATGGTCTCGGCCAGTTCCTGATCGCTCATCGAGGGCAGCGAAATTTTCTTCACAATCACCGAGTGTCCGCTTACCGCCGTGGCCACTGCCTTCGACTTGATTTCAGTGTCCGTGAACAGCTTGGCGATGGCTGCGGAAACCGTGCCCGAGTCCACGATCATGGAATCGACCACGATGTCGGGCGCGATCGGCTCCAGGCCGAGGTGTGCCACTTCGATCCCGGTGCGTGTCCTTCTCAGCTCCACGGCCTTGATGCTCGAAGAGCCCACATCCAGTCCCACTATCGTTTTCGATCCCATTCCAAACATGTGCCCGCCTTTTTACGGAGTTTGCTTACGGAGTTCCGGCAGCCTTCATCGCTGCCTTGATTTTCTTTTTGCCCCGCGGTTCCGTTTCCATCGACTTCTGTTCCATCCACTCATCAAGCTTCGATTTCTTGAAGCGCCAGCGATTGCCCAACTTGAACGCCGGAATTTTCTGCTCGTTCACGTACTTGTACAGCGTGTCCGGACTCACTCCCAGATACTGCGAAGCTTGACGAATATTCATCACTTCTCGCGAGTCGGCCATAACGTTTCTCTCTCCCGCAGAATCCAGACTCTCAGCCCAGCCTTTCGTCCCGGCAACGCTGAGATACTTGGGAGAACCTACCCTCGATCCAAACGCGTTCGAGTGTATTTTGGTGTGCTGAGCATATCTCAACCGGTACGGAGGGCCTCTCGACCTGAATCTCCCGGTTTCATTGGGTTTTATAGGGTTTTTCTGGATTTCACAAAAAGTGGAATTGCAGTTGGTCTCTGCATATTGTGGACAGAAACCTCTGCACTACTATACCTGGTAGTCAACAGGCGAATCGGGCACCGGTCACCGAAAATGGGGTAACTAAGGTACTAGAGACGGTACGGAAGTACTTGCACGGCCGCGCAATCCTTTGAAAATAAACGCACGATCTCACTCACTGATCGTCAGAACGTGCGCTTCGCGATACAACTTTTCGCTTGCGAATTTCCAAACGTTCGATTTCAGAAACCCAATTGGCTGCAAGCTGTGATTGGATTTTGGTGTCCGTTCGGAATTCCCATCCTCACGATGGCGGGTTTCTCTGTGCTCCCCTGTGTACCCCGGTGCTTCCTTGTTAAAGCTTCTTCTCCGCCCGCTCCAGACACCCCGCCCGGAACGACCGCCCGTCCAGTCGATGCAACCGCTTCGCCTGGCCGCGTGTGATCAGCGGATAGTGAGAAATGGTCAGCAGATACTCCGCCACGAACCACACCGGTTTCTCCGTAGTCATCCAGTTGAGAGGATCGAAGCGGCGCATGTGGACGGGCCGGGAAAAAGTTCGCAGCGTTCGCTCCCCTCGCAGATTGAAGTACACGTCGAAATAACTGAGCACCAGTTCGCGCAGCGAACGATACACCGGTTCGCGATAGCGGCAGCCGGTGTAATTCGATTTGGCCAGCGCGCCCCAGTGCCCGTCCATGCGATTGCGGTATACCGCAATTACGTGGTCGGTATCGTGCTCGGCCTCCAGATCGAGAATCAGCGGAGGATATCCGATGACCCGCAGTGCCGCCGCGGCAAACAGCGCCCCCTCGTAGCAATGAGAAGTGTTTTCCCGCAGCACGCGGCGCGGCGACCAGGCGCTGTCCGCAAGGTGGTACGGCATGTCGTCAAGCAGGCGCTGAATGCCATGCGGAGTCTTCAATCCGCGCAGCTTGCGGAGTTCGGCGGGGGTCAGTCCCCAGGAATTGGCGGCGTTCTTCATCCCAAATTTTCCTGTAGAGACGCGGCTGGCCGCGTCTCTCGCGGATGGCAGAGTCATTTGAAAGTAGCAGGACCGGGTAATCGTTGGGAATAGAAGAGCGGGTCCGTGGGTGAGCAGGCGCCGACGTGCCTCCGGATCCCGCGCTGCGCTTTACCATTACCGCCGTAACTTTGGCTGCGCTTGCTTTATCCCTACCATTCTCCATACTGGCATGAATCTCACGTCACTATTGGTGTGCTCGGACGACCGCGCTCTTCGCATCCTTCGCAATGTCCTGGGCGAATTGGAAATTCAGGTCGAACACTGCGCGGACACCGTCAGCGCGGCCAATAAGCTGGCGCAGCACAGCTTCGAAGCCGTCATCATTGACTGCGATGACGAGAGCAGTTTCGGGCTGCTGAAAAGCGTCCGATCCGGGCAGCAAAACCGTAAATCCGTGGCCATCGCGATTGTCGACGCGCGCACTAATCTGCAGACTGCCTTTAAGCTGGGCGCGAACTTTGTTGTCTACAAGCCGATCTCGACCGAAAAAGCAAAGTCGAGTTTTCGAGCTGCTCGAGCTCTCCTGAAACGAGAGCGGCGCCGGTCCGTCCGGCTGGAAGTTAATATCCCCGCATATTTCCGATTCCAGAATGGAGAAGGCGAGCAGGCTCCTATCTCCGGGCTTAGCGAGGGCGGGCTCTCGGTCCGGCTTGCGAACTCGCCCGGCAAGAAAAGCGGCCTGATCGCCTTCTCCTTTGCGCTCCCTGACACCGCGACCGTGATCGAAGCCACCGGAATGATTGCGTGGCAGGATTCGCGTTATCGCGCCGGCATTCAATTTGCGACACTCTCCGAAGCCTCGCACAACAGCCTGAAAGAGTGGTTGTGTTCGCAGTCGGGAGAGAAGCGCGATCCGCCCATCCGCTGTTCTCTGGTCGGACTCAGTTTCGGTGGATGCTTCCTGCGAACCCAGTCCCCCTTCCCCGCGCGGACACGGGTCGAGTTGCTGCTCCGAGTCGCGGAAGTCTCTATCAAAACGCAAGGAAAAGTCCGGGTCATGGATCCCGAACTCGGCATGGGCATAGAGTTCTCGAACCGGACCTTCGAGCACCGGCATCGCTTGGAACACTTGATCCAGCAAATGGCAGCGACCCCCGACGCCGTTGCCGAGGTTCTCGTCGAGCCCGAAGGACTCGACTGGGAGGATGGTGTCGCCGATGCGTCGAGCGGCACGACAGGCGCGCTCGATGACGAGGTCGAACGCGATCCTCTCCTGGAATTGTTCCGTACCGGC
Organism: Terriglobales bacterium; assembly: GCA_035260505.1. GTDB lineage: Bacteria > Acidobacteriota > Terriglobia > Terriglobales > Acidobacteriaceae > Acidiflorens. The sequence continues at coordinate 17,980 of DATFVD010000344.1, read as the reverse complement.
CCCACTCTTACCAAAGAACAGTTTCTGCTTGAACTCGAAAAATACCAGTTGGCAGATTCTCCCGGAAGCGCGCCGCGACTCAAATCAAACGAACCTATCATTTATCAGCGGTGGGAACCCAGATTGTCAGTGTCGCAGCCGATAGAGGTGTGGGGCCAGGACTACGAGGAATCCCTGCCTCAGACGACTTCCCTGATTGATGTCAGCCATCACGGAGCACGGGTCGTCGGCATTGCGTTCCATCCGAAGGCCGGAGAAATCGTTCATCTGCTCTCGAACGGCGTCGACGCACGGTTTCGAGTCATTTGGGTGGGTGAGCCGGGCACTCCGCAGGAAGGCCAAATCGGATTGCAGAGCTTAAAACCGGACAACTGAGGGCCGATCGAGAACGTGCGCGCCTCCGATCATCGTGTTTTCGCTCCATCTCCACCCTTCTCGAATCGAGATATTTTCCAATCCTCCAGCGCGGCTACCGCAACAGCTCCCCCAGTTCGCGAGGACTGTCGATCAACACATCCGGAGCCACCTCGGCCAACGATTGTGGAGCGAACCCATACATCACGCCACAAGTCCACAATCCAGCATTGCGCCCCGTCGAAACGTCGATCGACGAGTCGCCAATCATCAACGCCTCATCCGCCGCAACACCAGTCTCCTGCAGGATGGTCCGCACCCCAAGGGGATCGGGCTTCTTGGTCGCGAAGCTGTTACCGCCGTATACGCGCACGAAGAAGTCCCCGAGCCCTAGAGCCTGCACGATATCGCGTGAGGGCTTGACCGGTTTGTTCGAAAGCACCGCCATCTGCCGCCGCACTCCATTCGATGGGTTAGCCGGCGAGGTGTCAGCCGGCGATGGACTAGCCAGGCTCGCCAGCGTCTCTGCCATCCCCGCATAAATCGTGGTGTGGTCGAGCTTGTGCCGGCGGTAGTAGCCAAGAAAATACTCAAGAGCTCGTAGAAACAGCGCCTCGTCGTCCGTGTCGCCGACAGCGCGACGCACAAGCGCCGGAGCGCCATCTCCCACATAGCTCGCAATAATGTCACCGTCCAGCTCGGTACGTCCGATATGTTGCAACATTGCATTCACGGAATGAATCAAATCAAGGCGCGAGTCAATCAAGGTGCCGTCGAGATCGAACACCAGCAAGCGGATGCGAAGCGGATCAAACGGGCGCAGGAAACGAATCATGGACGATTCAGGATAAACCAGGTCTCAGGTGTCAGGTCTCAGGAAAGGCTAAGGTGCAAAGATTTTCCTGAGACCTGAGACCTAACACCTGAGACCTCATTTACAATGATGCGGGACTGAAAATACTGTGGGGTAAAGAACGCAGCATGGCTACGACCAAAGTCGATCCCAAGCTGAACGAAATGAGCATCGCGAAAAAGGCCAAGAGCTATCAGGGCCTGACGAGTCAGCAACTCATTGATTCGTACCGCACTATGTTCACCTCGCGCCGGGTGGATGACCGCGAGATCCTGCTCAAGCGCCAGCAGAAGGTCTTCTTCCAGATCTCGGGCGCGGGGCACGAAGCCCTGGGCGTGGCGGCGGCTCTTGCTTTGAAGCCCACCGACTGGTTCTATCCCTACTACCGCGACCGCGCGCTTTGTCTCGCCTTGGGCGCTACTCCATACGAAATGCTGCTCGGGTCCGTCGGCGCGGCCGACGATCCCAGTTCCGGCGGCCGCCAGATGCCGTCGCACTGGGCCTACAAGCGGCTCAACATTGTTACCCAATCGTCCGCCACTGGCACCCAGATTCTGCAGGCCATCGGATGCGCCGAAGCCGGCCGCTATTTCGCCAGGCATCCCAACGCCACCCAAAAAGCGGAGGGCGATTACCGCCAGTTCAAGGATGTCCAATTCCAGGGCGACGAAATCACTTATGTCTCGCTCGGCGACGGCACGACCAGCGAAGGCGAGTTCTGGGAGGCGCTGAACTCCGCATCCAACCTCCGCCTGCCGGTGATTTTTTGCGTGCAAGACAACGAATACGCAATTTCCGTACCCGTGGAAGTGCAGACCTCCGGCGGCAACATTTCTCGCCTCGTCTCCGGCTTCCCCAACTTCCATTTCGAAGAGATTGACGGCACCGACCCGGTAATCGCTTACGCGGCCCTCAGGCGCGCGGCTGACCATTGCCGCGCCGGCCATGGTCCTGCATTTGTGCACGCCCATGTGATCCGCCCTTATTCCCACTCCCTCTCCGACGACGAGCGCCTTTATCGTCCCGACTCCGAGCGCCAGGCCGACGCCGCGCGTGATCCGGTCCCGCGTCTGCAAATGTTCCTGCTGCGCGAGGGCATCCTCGACGAAAAGGGGATCAACAAGATCGAGAAGGAAGTCGAAGAACAGATTCAGGCCGATGCCGACCGCGCACTCGCGGCCCCGGTGCCACAACCGGATACCATCTATAACTTCGTGTACTCACCCGATCTCGATCCCACCTCGCACGGATTCGAAACTCGACCAGCATTTGCCGCCCCCGAGACCATGGCGGATGGCAAGCGCTCCGCCGCCTCGACGCCCAAAACCATGGCGGACCTCATCAACACCACGCTGCGCGACGAGATGCGCCGCGATGAACGCGTCGTCATCTTCGGCGAAGATGTCGCCGATTGCAGTCGCGAAGAATACTTAAAGGGGAAGCTGGTAAAAGGCAAAGGTGGAGTCTTCAAGCTGACATCTGGCCTGCAAATCGCCTTCGGCTCCGACCGCGTCTTCAATTCTCCGCTGGCCGAAGCCAACATCATCGGCCGCGCCACCGGCATGGCCACACGCGGATTGAAGCCCGTGGTTGAGATCCAGTTCTTCGATTACATCTGGCCGGCCATGATGCAGTTGCGCGACGAACTTCCCATCATCCGCTGGCGCTCGAACAACGCCTTCTCTGCGCCGGTGGTGATCCGGGTCGCGATTGGCGGTTATCTGACGGGCGGCGCGATTTACCATTCGCAGTGCGGCGAGAGCATCTTCACGCATACTCCCGGATTGCGCGTCGTGTTCCCTTCCAACGCGCTCGATGCCGCGGGCCTGCTGCGCACTGCAATCCGTTGCGACGACCCGGTCCTGTTCCTCGAGCACAAACGCCTCTACCGCGAGACCTACGGGCGCTCGCCCTATCCCGGTCCCGATTACATGGTCCCGTTTGGAAAAGCAAAAGTCGTGCAGCCCGGAACCGACCTCACCGTCATTACCTACGGAGCGGTGGTTCCGCGCGCGTTGCAGGCCGCGCAAAAACTCGAGCGCGAGCACCACGTCAGCGTCGAGCTGATCGACTTGCGTTGTTTGAATCCGTTTGATTGGGATGCGATTGCCGATTCTGTGAAGAAGACCAACCGCGCGCTAATCGCGTATGAAGATTCGCTGAGCTGGGGATACGGCGCCGAAATTGCCGCCCGCATCGCCGACCAACTCTTCCATCACCTCGATGCCCCGGTGAAGCGAGTCGCCGCCACCGATACCTTCGTCGCCTATCAGCCGATTCTCGAGAACGCCATCCTACCCCAGGCCAGCGACCTCTTCCGCGCAATGAAAGAATTAGCGGAATTTTAGCTCCCGGCTGAGCCCAGGGCTCTCTGCTAGTGTGGGGACGGGCGTCCTCGCCCGTCCAAGCCGAGCGCAGCTCGGCAGACAGCGATGAATTCGCGACATCCCCAACGCTGGGTCAAGCGGAAAAACTGCCGCGGCAAACTCAACCCCGATGAATCCTACCTTGCCTTCCAGCCGCCAGACTTGCCAAACGTCACTCCCCACGGCCCGCCGCCGAAGCACATGAGTCCAAATGCAATCGTAGCCAGCGCCAAAGGAAATTCGTATCCGCCATTGCCCGTCAGCCCGTTCTTAAAATGCACTCTCCAGATGGCAACTGCCATTTCAATCATGACCGCGGCTGAGACGAAGCGCGTAAACAATCCAAGCACAATGGCGATTCCGCCGAAGAATTCCGTCCCCGCGGAAAAATATGCCAGCCACTTAGGAAGGCCGAGCGAGCCCACGAAATCCATGTGATGATGAAACCCGCCCCATACCTTGTGATAGCCATGCGCGATCATGATCGCTCCCAGAACAAGCCGCAGGACGAGCAGCGCGAAGGGTTGCAGCCGGTTGAGAAAATCCACATTCACCTCCAGGAAGTCTCTCGCAGAGCCTATCTTAAGAATGCTGAACGGATAAGGTAACAGAAAGGCCCGGTCGGGCGTCGGCTCTTCGGCTCAGTAAACCCAGCTCGAATAAACGGTGCCATCGATGGCCGTCTGGTCAGAACCGCTGTGGACGCCCACAATGCCAGGCTGGGTCTGGTCGATCGACTTGAGCGTGTCTTCCTGTTCCAGCACCCAGGTGTCCTTGTTGCCGGTAATATCGTTGGGGACAAACTTGAGGTATCCCGCCGAGACCAGATCTTCAAGCGACTGCGGCGCTTTCTGCTTGTCCAGCGTGTACTGATCGATGACTTTGTTGAGCGTCGCCAGATTCTGTCGCAGCGTCGCTTCGCGCGCGCGGATGACGCTCTGGTTGTACATCGGCAACGCAATCGACAGCAGGATCAGGATCATGCTGATCACCACCACCAACTCGATCAGCGTGAAACCCCGATTGCGGACTTTCTGATTGTGAACTTTGGAGCCGCCGTCTCTGGACCTGAATTTCATTTACCAATCCTTGTATTTTGTGCCGTCCAAAGCGACTTGGTCCGACTTCGTGTAAACATCGAATACGTTCTGCCCGCCCCATGAGCTCGAGTCTTTATCATCCTGCATGGAGCGCATTCCCCATTCCTGTTTTGTCATGGGATCAACCGGGATCCGGCGGAGAAATTTTAGTTTCCTGCCGGCAACATCCACGCCGGTAACCAGCGTGTCGAGATCCGGAGGATATCCGTCGCTCCCCACCTTGATCTGGAACGCCCCACGATCGGCGGCGTCTTTGTAGCGATCGATCGCGTCGCGGAGCATCCAGAGGTCCTGTCGCAGCTCGTGCTCGCGCTCCCGGTAAATGGTCATCCTGACCAGCGGAAACGCCGCCCCCACCAGAATCGCCAGAATGGCGGTCGCAACAATCAACTCGATCAGGGTGAACCCGTATTGTCGGCGGGCCGCCCAGGATCTGCTCTTCCGGATGTTTGTCGACTGGCTCATAAATCAGTTCTCAGTTCCGGGTTCTCAGTTCTCAGTGATGATCGGGTTAGTTTTATCTGAGAACTGAGAACTGAGAACCGGGAACTGAGAACTCTCCTACTGAATCGTAATCGCCGCCTGCGCTCCACTCATCGCAATCGGCTGCATCGCCGGATCCCGTGCTCCGCCCCGAGTGATGGTCAGAGCGGACTGGCCCGGCCCCTTCGCCATGAATGTGAGCGTTACCACCGCGCCCTGTCCCGAAACGCCCCCGGCGCCCGGAGGCCGCGTGGCCGTGATTTGCAACGTCCCCGTCGCCGGATCGTCGCGATGCACTAACGCCACCGCTTGCCCATCCTGTGACAGGAATCCGCCGTTCGAAACATTGACCACCTGCAACTGATTCGGATCGTAGTTCAGTTGCACCGGCACGGAGTACACGTTCTGCCCGCCGGAAAGCATGACATTCACGGTGAAGGTCGAGCCCTTGGCCTGGCTCACCGTAGATGGATCAAACAGGAATGTTCCAGTACTGGCACCAGCCTGAGTCTGCGGAATCTGATTCTGCGGAGCTAAGTTCTGAGCCTGCCCCTGAGGGGCCTGCGGCTGCGGAGCGCCTACCGGTGCGGACTGCGGAACCGGGGCTGGCGCCACTGAACTCGCCGGCGCTGCCAGCTTGCTGCCGGAATGTCTCAGCGCCAGCGCATTGGCCGTTCCCACATCGATCATGTCGACATTGCCGTGGGCAACATCAGGCCCGCGGATAATGTGTGGTACCAGGATGAATACGATTTCATTCTCCGAATGCTCGGTGTTGCTCTGCGAAAAGAGATATTTCAGGATCGGGATCGAAGCCAGACCCGGAATACCGCTCAGAGCCTTGGTCTGCGAATCCTCCAGCATGCCACCAAGCAGATTTACTTCGCCATCCTTCAGGCGGATTTCGTGTTCAATCTTGCGCTGTCCGATCACTGGCTGGTCGATGCCCCCGATGCTCACGTGCGAAGTCACCGCCGAGACGTCCATCGTCAACTTCAACGAGATTTCCCGCCCGGCATGAACTCGAGGGGTGATGTCGATGTTGACGCCAACGTCGAGGTATTGAAACTGGGTATTAACCAGCGGGTTGATACCGACACCGCCAATACCCGGCTGGAATGACCCTGTCGCCACGGGCACACGATCGCCGATCTTCAACGTTGCCTTCTGCCCGTCCAGCGCACGGATCTGCGGATTCTGGATGATCTTGGTGTTACTGTCGCTGAACAACGCCGTCGCCGTAGCCTTGTCAATCGAAACCTGGAAGTCGGTCGCATTCAGATTGGCAAGGGTATTCAGGTTGATGCCGGTCGTCGATGACGTCGAACTCGTGGTCGATGTACTTGCAGTCGAACTGGTCGAGTTGATATTGTTCTGCAGTTGCACCGAAGCGCTGGTCGGGGGGTTGATTCCAAGCGTGTGCGCCTTGGACCTGCTCACCTGCATCACCGCCACTTCGATCAGCACTTCCGGTTTTGCCTTGTCGAGGTCGTCCACCAACTTCTGCGCCAGCGCCATCTGATCCGGTGTGCCCCGCACCACGATCGCTCCCTGCGAGGGCAACTGCTGAATTCGGCTCACTTCGAGGATCGTGCGCATCGCGTTGACTACATCCTGCAATTCGGTCGGCTGAGAAAGATTCGAAAGATAAAAAGTTTTAATGACGTTTTGTTCCAGCTCTTTCCGTTTTGCGGGATTGTCCTGCGCGATAAAAATCGTGTTGGGCGTCACGGGACGCCAAAAGGTTTTGGTCTCAAAGGAAATGATTTCCAGCGCGTCTTCGAGCGTCACGCCGTTCAGCTCGATCCGTACCTGGCGTGGCGTGTAATCGGGATCGAAAAGCACGTTGATGCCGGCCAGCTTGCCCACTGTCTCATAGATCACATTGGATTTCTCCGTGACCTTGAGCGTAATCGGCACGTTCGAGATCGGAGCCAGCTCCACCGGGCCCTGCGCCGATTCCAACCGCTTGCGCAACGCGGTCCCGCCCGGCGAGGATGCCTGTGGTTGCGGATTCTGCGCCTCCCGAATCATCTGCTGCGTGCGCTTCAGTTCCTGCTGCGCGATGAATGAAGAAGGATCGGTTTCCAATCCCTTCTGGAATTCCACTAGCGCCTCGTCCAGCTTGCCGGCATCGCGCAGAATCTGCCCGCGATGCACGAATGCCGAGGCAGCCAGGAAACGGGTCCGCTCGAACGCCGTTCTATATCGCAGGTCTTTCGGCTTTAGCGTGTAGGCCTGCTTGAAATAGTCGAAGGCCTGCTCGTAGTTCTGCCGCGCCTCGGCATCCTGGCCCTTGTCGTAGAGCGCCTTGGCAGAGTCCACAGTTTTGGCGAAAACAGGAAGCTTTAAACAGAGCAGCAGCAGAACGAACAGAGCCGGACGGATCAGGCTTCTCATCAAGCGGTCCTCATATAAAAATCTCTCTCGCCGGCGGCGGCACCGGCCAGGACTCTTCCAAAAAGACTCTTCCAAAAACTCGTCGGACAACCACCAGAAAAAGCCAACTGGCCGGGCATCCCAGGGGCTGCCACGCACAAAAGTACCGGAAATTCGGATTATAGCATCGCTTCAACTGGCACTCGAAGTGATTGGTACGTAGGTGTTTACACTCATTAGTACAGGTCCTTAAGGGCAGTTCCCAGTTTCTCGGTTCTCAGTTCTCAGCACCCCGATTTCGGAGGCGTTTACTGAGAACTGAGAACTGGGACCTGAGAACTACCCCCTGTCTTCGTGTTACTTTCTTTTCAGTATCATGGCCAAGCAGACTACCCAGCAGACCCAGCCCAATCGGGAGAAAAATCCTCGCCGCGAGCCCACCGCCTCCGGAGAGAAAGATGCCTCCGTAAACAGGAACGCGAGTCACAACTACTTCTTGCTTGAAAAATTCGAGGCCGGAGTCGTTCTCACCGGCACCGAAGTAAAGTCAGTGCGAACCGGCAAGACCAATCTCAAGGATGCCTACGGCCTGATCAAGGACGGTGAACTCTGGCTCCTCAACTGCCATATCGGCCCCTACGACCATGGCAACTACGCCAATCATGCCGCCCTCCGCACCCGCAAGCTTCTGCTTCACAAAGAAGAAATTCGCAAGCTCATCGGCAAGACCCAGCAGAAGGGACTCACTCTGATTCCCACCCGAATGTATTTCAAGAATGGCAAAATCAAAGTCGAACTCGCCCTGGCCAAAGGCAAACAGCAATGGGACAAGCGCGAGACCGAGCGCCGCCGCACCGCCGACAAAGAAGCCCGCGAAGCCATCTCCCGGTCAAGAAAACAAGCCTAAAGGTCGTGTGGTGACGGGCGTCTCGCCCGTCCCAGCTGAGCCACAGCTCGGCAGCTCCGTGGCACGGCAGCCTCTGACGGTGCGTCCCGAAGCGCTGGCAATCATGTGCAAATAATTGCGGCGACCCCGGCTTGACCGCGGCGATACCCCCTTTTTTCGAAGGTCCAGCAAGTGGACTCTGGCGTGCAAATCTCTGCAGTTAATCTTGAGAAAACCGGATATACTACGTCAACTCGTTACCTTCCCCGCCACGCCATTACTCGGTATATGACTCACGCTCTGACAGCACGGTTCGCCGTAGCTTTCTATCTAGCCGCGACCTTGTCGCTCCTTTTCTCGCTCTCAGCTCTTGGCCAAAACCAAAGCTCCATCCGCGTAATCCCCGAACTGAAACACGATGTCTCCGCCCCGCTCGCCGAACTCGATCGGATGACTCCCGCTCAGCCTCACCGCTTCTCGCCTCGCTTGCTGAAAATCCTGCCCACCGGCCCCGTTACTAACGCGCCCGAGTATGCCGCGCCCGACCTTGCCTTGCAGCAAGCCACTCTGCCTCCGGTGGCTGCCAACCTGGGCTTGAATTTTGACGGCTTGGGTCAGGGGCAATACGGATTTCTGCTCGACTTTTCCCCGCCCGATACCAACGGAGCGGTCGGAGCCACGCAGTACGTGCAGTGGGTCAACGCTGAGTTTGCGGTTTTCGACAAAGTCACCGGCGCGCTCGTTGCCGGACCCACCGAAGGCAATGCCCCATGGGCCGGCTTCGGCGGAGGATGTGAAACGAATAACGATGGCGATCCCATCGTTCAATATGACAAGATGGCCAACCGCTGGATCCTCACCCAGTTCTCCATCCTCACGCTCCCCTACACCGAATGTGTAGCGGTCTCCACCACCAGCGATGCCACCGGCGCCTACAACCGGTATGCTTTTTCTTTTGGCAACACCGACTTTCCGGACTACCCGAAATTAGGCGTCTGGCCCGACGCCTATTACATGTCGTTCAACTCATTCGCGAACGGCAACAGCTTCATCGGCGCCAATGTCTGCGCCCTCGACCGCAACGCCATGCTGGCTGGCAACCCCGCTTCCAACATCTGTTTCCAGCAAACTTCCTCAGTCGCCAGTTTGTTGCCTTCCGATATGGACGGGACCATTCCCCCAGCCATTGGAGAACCCGCCTTCTTCATGAACTTCGGCACGGGCGCAATCCAATTGTGGGCGTTTCACGTAGACTTCATCACACCCATAAATTCCGCCTTCACCGGCCCCACCGTTCTTCCGGTCGCGTCCTTCACCAAACGCTGCTTCCGTTCCTGCGTAGTACAACCCGGAACCACTCAACGTCTCGACGGGCTTGGCGACCGCCCCATGTATCGCCTCGCCTATCGCCAGTTCCCCAACGGAGTTGAGTCCCTGGTCTTCAATCATTCCATCTCCACCGGCGTTCGCTGGTATGAACTTCGCAGTCCGAACGGTACGCCCACCGTGTTCCAGCAGGGCACATTCGGCCCGAACTCCACTACGCGCTGGATGGGCAGCATCGCCATGGACCAGTCGAGCGACATCGCCCTCGGTTACAGCGTTTCCAGCAGTTCCGTCTACCCTTCGATCTACTTCACGGGGCGTGTCGCTTCCGATACGCCCGGCAGCATGGAGGGCGAACAACTGATCGTCAATGGATCCGGTTCCCAGACCGGAGGAGTGAGCCGCTGGGGCGACTACAGCGCCATGACCGTCGATCCGGTCGACGATTGCACTTTCTGGTATACCCAGGAGTACATCCAGTCCACTGGCAGCCTCAACTGGAACACGCGCATCTCCAATCTCCTCTTCCCCAACTGCGGCAACGGCAGTGGACCAAGCCCCACCGTAGCTCTCTCCGCCACCAAGCTCATCTTCCCGAAGACGCTCATTGGCCAGACTGCGTCTCTGAGCGTTACCTTAACCAACACCGGCAACGCTACCCTGAACATTTCCAACGTCGCCATCACCGGCGACTTCGCGATTCAGTCCAACACCTGCGGCCCGCAGGTTTTGGCGGGCGGCAATTGCGCTATCACTGTGGGATTTACGCCGACAGCGAAGAATTCACGCACCGGTATATTGCAGCTTACCGACAACGCGCCCAGCAATCCGCAAAGGGTGACTCTCACCGGAATGGGCACGTCGATCGCGCTCTCGCCGGCCGCTCTGAATTTCGGCCCCGAGCCCGTGGGCCAGACGAGCGCACCGCAGCCGGTGACCATCTCGAACGTGAGCAACGCTTCCGTAAATCTAACCAGCTTCACTATCTCGGGAACCTCGGCTGACTACACCATATCCGGCAACAACTGCGGCGCTTCGCTCGCCGGAGGAACCAACTGCTCGCTCAACGTTTCATTCAATCCCACGAAGACGGGCGTACGCAAGGCGAAGCTCAACGTAGCCAACAATGGCGGCGGCACGGCAACCGCGACCCTCACCGGCACCGGCCAGTGACAAAGCGGTTTCCACGATCTTCCAACCTCTTGATCCCCTAAACTTGATATGCCTGCATGGGGGCGGACGCTCTCGTCCGCCCTGGCAAGATTGGTGTTGCTCTCTCGCTGATTGGCCCCGGCAGTTATGCCTTCACAAACTCAACATCCAACGTGATGGCTACCTCGTCGCCCACCAGGATGCCACCGGTTTCGAGCGCCGCGTTCCAGGTCAACCCAAAGTCCTTTCGGTTTATGCGCGTCGTTGCCGACAGCCCGATTCGCGTATTGCCCCATGGGTCCTTCGTCGGAACACTGGGTCCCTCGACTTCAAATACTACGTTGCGCGTCACCCCACGAATGGAAAGATCGCCTTCGACCGCGAGCTCTGAGTCTCCCATCTTCGAAACACGCGTCGATTGGAAGGTGAGAACAGGAAACTTTTCCGCGTCCAGGAAATCCCCACTCTTCAGGTGCGCGTCTCGCTGCGCGTCCCGAGTGTTAATGGTGGCAGCATCGATCGAGGCTTCGATTCGTGAATTAGTGATGCTGGCGCCGTCGAGTTTCAACGCGCCTGTGACAGCGCTGAACTCGCCCTTAACGTTCGAAATCATCATGTGCTTGACCTTGAACTGGGCACTGGAATGAATGGGATCGATATTCCAGGTGGTGGTAGTCGCTGCTTCGGTGGTGGTTGTATTCCTTTCAACTGCGATCACTGCGCTCATGGGTAAAACCTCCTGTTATACAGATGATCGTTATAACGACAAATGATTCAAAAAAACTTAAACCGCTTTTTGACCCGCTTCTTCGAGCCCGGTGCGCCATGCTTGACATTCTTCTGTCACAGCGGGAGTCCATGGTCGTGTGCCGCTTAGGGTTTTTTCTTCCCGCGGCTTCCAGCGACTGAGTTGCGCGTTTCCCCTGCCACCGTGGATACTGAAGACAATCCATCATGAATACGAACCTCTCTTCCTCCGTCCCCTCTCAACTGGAAACCGATTGCCTGGTTGTAGTGGTCCTTGACCGATATGAAAAAGATCGGAATGAAAAAGATCGGGGCGATAAGGACAAGCCCTCACCATCCGTCGAGTGCGACGATGCCGCCGTGCGCGAAGCTACCAAGGACGTGCTTTCGAGCGGTGAAGTCACCGGTAAGACGTTCGAAACCACTCTGCTGCATCGTCCCGCCGGGTTGAAAGCAAAGCGACTGCTCCTGATGGGTGGCGGCAAAGCCAGGACATTTTCGGCGGCGGAACTGCGCAAACTCGCGGGCACGGCGGTGCGAGCGCTGAAAAGCAAAAACATCCGCAGCTTTGCCTTCGTCGTTCCTGAAACCGCGGTTCCCGCCAGCCAGGGATTGCGCGCGATCGTCGAAGGCGCTTTCGTCGGCAACTTCGATCCTGGGTATTACAAAAGCGATCGCAACGAGAAAGACCAGAAGATCGACGCTCTCACCATCGTTTTGCATGGCGAGACGCAGAGCGATGCAAAGGCTCTGGAAGGCGCCATGCAAGCTGGACGCATCGTCGCTGAGTCGCAGAACTTTACGCGCGACCTGGTCAACGAACCCTCCAATCGCATGACGCCAACCATGATGGCCGACCGGGCGAAGAAGATGGCCGCTGAAGTTGGATTGAAGTGCGAAACCTACGGCGCTGACAAAATCAAAGAACTAAAGATGGGCGCATTTTGGGGAGTCGCCCAGGGCTCCGACGAACCTCCCGCGCTGATCGTCCTGCGTTACGAACCGGCCGGCGCCGTGGACAAAGTTCATCTCGGGCTAGTCGGTAAAGCCGTAACCTTCGACACTGGCGGCATCTCCATCAAGCCCGCCGACGGCATGGAGAAAATGAAGTACGACATGGCCGGCGGCGCTACCATGATTGGCGCCATGCGGGCCATCGCCCTCCTGAAGCCCAAAGTCAAAGTCACCGCCATCATCTGCGCCACTGAAAATATGCCTTCCGGCAAGGCGCAAAAGCCGGGCGACGTGCAGATCGCCATGTCCGGCAAGTCCATCGAGATCATCAACACCGACGCCGAAGGACGCCTCGTCCTCGCCGACGGCCTCTGTTACGCCCGCCACCTCGGCTGCACTCATCTCGTGGACGCCGCCACCCTGACCGGCGCCGTAGTCGTGGCTCTCGGCTACGTGAACGCCGGAATCTTCGCCAGCGACGATCAGATGTACGACCGCTTCGCCAACGCCAACAAGCAAGCCGGCGAGAAGATGTGGCGCCTTCCCCTCGACGACGAATACAAGGAAAACCTCAAGTCGAACATCGCCGACATGGTCAATGCCGGCAGCCGTTGGGGCGGCGCCATCTTCGCCGCCATGTTCCTAAGAGAATTCGCCGAAGACACACCTTGGATCCATTTAGACATTGCCGGCACTGCCTGGATGGAAGAAGCCAAACCGTGGATTGCCAAAGGCCCCTCCGGAATCGCCCTGCGCAGTCTGGTGGAGTTCGTAAAGGGATGGGAGTCGTAAGAAAACTACTGTAGAGACGCGGCTCGCCGCGTCTTCCTCCGGTCGGATTTCGGCGAGGCCTTGACCTCAGCCTTGTCCCCTACGCCCCGAGAAAACCCGCGTCGCGAAGACAAATCCGGCGCCCCCTGTATCGATCCTGAGTGCTTCATGAATTTCGGAGTGGGACTCTTCCGCGTTGCCATCGCCATGAATCCTTTGCGCGTCAGGCTCTATCATAGTCCTTAGCGCAATGGACCTCCCCCAGAAAATCCGCAGTCTCCCCGCCTCGGCTGGCGTGTACCTCTACAAGAACGCCGAAGGCGAAGTCATTTACGTTGGCAAGGCCAACAATCTGCGTTCCCGCGTCTCCTCCTACTTCCACGAAGGCCGCTGGGAGGACGCAAAAACCGGCACGCTAGTCCGCGAAGCCGTAGACGTCGATTACATCGTTGTCGCCAATAACAAAGAGGCGCTGGCCCTCGAGAACCACCTTATCAAGCAGAAGAAGCCACGCTTCAATATCCTGCTGCGCGACGACAAGACTTACCCCTACGTAAAACTCACCTTGGCCGAGCGCTTCCCCCGCGTATACGTAACGCGCCGCCTGCGCAAGGATGGCAGTGCCTATTACGGCCCCTACTTTCCCGCCAATCTCGCCTATCGCATCGTCGACCTCATTCATCGCCACTTCATGGTCCCATCCTGCAAAGTGGATTTGACGCGCTACCATCCGCGTCCCTGCCTTCAGTACTACATCAAGCGCTGCCTCGGACCGTGCGTGAAGGAGCTGATTACGCCCGAAATTTACTCCGAAGCTGTGCGCGACGTGAAGCTCTTCCTCGAAGGCCGCCAAACCGATCTCGTCAAATCTCTGCGCGAGCGCATGTCCGAAGCTGCCGAAGCACAGGAATTCGAGCGCGCCGCTCGTTATCGCGACCTGATTTCAACCGTCGAGCAACTGCAGGAGAAGCAGCGCATTGCCGCCGTGGAAGGCGACGACGCCGACGTCTTCGGATATCACTACGAGAACCAGATGCTGGCCGTGAATCTCTTTCACATGCGCGGAGGAAAAGTCCTGGACCGCCGCGAATTTTTCTGGGAAGACCTTCCCGAGTTCACCACGCAACCTGAACAGAACAACCAGAACAACGGAGCGACGGGCATCCCCGCCCGCCCCTCCGACTCCTTCCACCCCAACGAATTCTTCTCCGCCCTGGTCAAGCAACTCTATCTGGCCCAGCCCTACGTTCCCAGAAACATCTACGTCCCCGTCGACTTCGAAGATCGCGAAGAACTCGAGGAAGCCCTGAGCGAACAACTAGCCGGCGAAGGCGGACGAGCCACCCGTGTCCACATCACCGTCCCCCAGCGCGGAGACAAGCGCGACCTCATCGATCTAGCCGGCACCAATGCGAAGCAATCCTACGACCAGCGTTTCCGCGTCATGAAGCCAAACGCGCGCGCCATTCAAGAAGCCCTGCAGGACGCTCTCGCCCTCCCCGAACTCCCAAAGCGCATAGAGTGTTTCGACATCTCGCACATTCAGGGAGCGGAAACCGTGGCATCGATGGTGGTGTGGGAAGACGGCAGGATGAAAAAGTCCGACTACCGCAAGTTCATCATCAAGACCGTAGCCGGCGTCGATGATTTTGCCTCCATGCGCGAAGTAGTCACACGCCGTTATAAACGCTTGTGTGAAGAGAACAAACTCGAAGAGAAAAAGCTTGCAGATAAAAAGCCCATGCCCAGCCTGGTCCTGATCGACGGCGGCCTCGGACAACTCCACGCCGCCGCGCAGGCGCTCGACACCCTCGAAATCATCAACCAGCCGCTCGCCGCCATCGCCAAGCGCGAAGAAATTATCTACGTCTATGGACAGGAAGATGACCCGGTCGTGCTCGACCATCATTCTCCCGTCTTACATCTCATCCAGATGATCCGCGATGAAGCCCATCGTTTTGCCGTGACCTTCCATCGCAAACGCCGGCAGATCCGCGACCGCGCCACCGAATTACGAGAAATTCCCGGCGTAGGCGAGTCCACCACCCGCCGCCTGCTCGAACATTTCGGAAGCCTGCAAGCTGTCAAACAGGCCGATGTAGCGGCGCTGTCGGCGGTCGTAACGCGTACACAGGCGCAGGCGATTCTCGAGCATTTCCGGAGCGCGCAATGAAAATATTTAGCAGCAAAAAACCTGCCCCAGAGCTGGTCACGACCGGCCGCTTTGAACTGGAGCGCGACGGAGAGGTGGCTTCCCTCCAATACACGGTGGCCGGTCATGTGCTCGCGCTAGTTCACACCGAAATTCCCGAGGCCCTTCGCGGCAGCGGTATAGCCTCCACCTTGGCACAGACTGCACTCGACTGGGCCCGGGAGCATCACATGAAGGTCGATGTGGTCTGTCCCTTCGTCGCCGCATTTCTCGAAACCCACCCTGAATATTCGGATCTGGTCCTGCGCTAGCGGTACCCTACCGTCGTTTTTAGGGACAAGATTTCCCGGAAGTCGCGCGCGCTCGTGATTTTCCGTCGGCGATCCGGGCGTGGGAGTTAGGCGAGGCGGTGTCCCTCAGGAAGGTCGACCGCAGATTCGACGAGAGACAAGAAAAGGGACTCTGGCAATTGATGGTGGTGCAGTCTATCAAACTGCACCACTAGCAACGCAAACACGCACGAATTGCCCCGGCGACCCGCCGTCCCACGAGACCAGCCGTCATGGTCTCTGCTAGGGCGTGACCTCGTAAACTACGCCATTACCGCTACCGCCGCTGATTGCCGTACCGTAGAGGTTCCCTGCACTGTCGAGGATAACGCCACTGTAGATTTGGCCCCCATCAGTCCCACCGGTGAAGCTATACAACAGGGTGTAGGTCCACTTGTTTTTCAAGCCGGGAGTTAGTTTGAAAACAGTGCCGGCAAATCCTGGGTCTGCGCCTCCATAAGAAGTTGTGCCGTAGAGGTTTCCTGCAGGATCCATGACCAGGCCGGCGCTCGGGCTAGCGCCGTCGGGCCCGGAAAAACTATGCAGAACGGAGGTATACCAGACGTCATATGCGTATGGGCTTTCCGTGAGCCGGTAAACGGTGCCAGAACCACCAACCCCTCCCCTGGATGTGGTACCGTACATTTTCAACTCCCCAGATTGGTTCTCGTTGAGCAGCTCACCTAGAGGGTAATGGCCCGCTCCGCTTGTAGGGCTAAAGATACGCTTCACCAACAGGTGATGGCCATAGGTCCACTCGTACACGTTGCCCGTTCCGTACTTTCCTCCGTTGTACGTGGTGCCATAGCTCCAGCTGTTGATGCCGCCCCATGGGTGGTCCCCATTGTTCAATGAAAAAGCGGCATTAAAATCGCTACCACCTGAGGTCGGTAGGCGGAAGGCCGTGCCTTGGTTACTGCGACCACCGTAGACGGTCGTTCCGTATAGAGTGCCGGCATTGTAGCGCAAGCTGGATCCGGGAATACAGCCATCCGTGCCGCTAGTAAAGGCATGCAGGACGGTGAATGTCCAGCCGCTGGTGGACGGCGATAGCTTGAAGACCGTGCCACAACTGGAAAAGGGATCACCACCGCCGGCGGTGGTGCCGTAGAGATTGCCCGCCTCATCGATGGCCAAGCCACCGATTGGGTCATCTCCGTCCGGCCCTCCGGTGAAGTTGTAAAGAACGGTTTCGGTCCAGGCGCTGAGGGTAGGCGTGAGCTGAAACACCGTCCCCATGCCGTTAAGGCCGCCCCATTCCGTAACTCCATAGAGATTGCCTGCCGGGTCAATGATTACGCCCGCGTAAGGTGTTTTTCCGTCGAGGCCGCCAGTGAAGGCATACAACACTTTCTGCCTCGCTGCGTGCCCACTGGAGATTGAGAAGAGTAGAAACGTGAGAACTACAATAGTCTTCGGTCGCATGATTCTGTCCCCCTGGGTTGATATCGCAGAGAGAAAACCCCGATTGGGGAGGGTCGGACAGTCTGCCGCGCCCAAGTATAGACCTGGACCAGGAAAATTGCAGTACTCTAAGCACGCCTCCATACCAACTATGAGAGGCTCGCCGCACCAGCCCTTGCAAAACCACTCACAAGCAGTACAATTCGGGGCGATTCCCAGCAGCAAAAAGAGATTCGTGTTTAAACGGAACCAGATCACGACGGATCTCAGCCGCCTGTCGCAAGACACCGTGATGAGCAGAAACAGGTAGTCGAGATAAATGGCGGATATCGGTTCAACATATACCCGGAGGAACGGAGCATGAGGTTGTATAGTCTCGCATTTGCGCTTAGTTTAATCAGCGTTGCAATTCTGACAACAGGGTGCAGCTCAACCCCAAACAATCCAATGGAGAACGCCGCCGAAAAGCCGACCCTCGCCGCACCGACGCAGAGCAAGGAACCCGTCCTCTACACTGGTCAGGAGGCATTCAATCGAATGATGGGTCTCGCCTTGAGGTGGTCGCGGGATGCGCAGCCGGCTCGGTTGGAATCCGTCCCCACCTCGGAAACCACCGGCCAGAATGGAAAATCAACCGTCTGGCGAGGATTCTTTGCTTCGCCCAGTCGCCGCTCCACCAAAACCATCGTTTGCTCCGGAAGCCATCGTCCGGATGCGCCGCCCT
>DATFVD010000343.1:0-3557 GCA_035260505.1 Terriglobales bacterium | reverse complement strand
GAGAGCACCAGGCGGTCGACGTGCGGGCGCAGGCTGCAAATGTCGGTCGAGAGTTCGAGCGGCAGCATAGGGACGGCTCGGTCGGGAAAATAGACGCTCGTGCCCCGCAAACGGGCTTCCTGATCCAGCGGCGATTTGGGGGTTACGTATTGGGCGACGTCGGCGATGTGGACTTGCAGTTCGTAGTTACCGTTTCCCAGTTGGCGGACGTGGACGGCGTCGTCGAAATCGCGCGCCGTTTCGCCATCGATGGTGACGATGGGAAGATCGCGGTAGTCGCGGCGGTGACGTAGTTCGCGTTCTGGGATGATGTTTTCTATGGCCTGCGCTTCTTCGATCACTTCGAGCGGGAAGCGATGGGGCAGGTGGAACTTGCGGATCATGATCTCGACGTCGACTCCGAAGTCGTTTTCTTCGCCCAGAATTTCGATGACGCGGCCGCGTGGATTTTGCGTTGCGCTCGGCCAGTCGGTGATTTCTACGTCTACTACTACTCCTTCCAGATTCTGCGCATTGGTGTGGATTGCGGCTTCCTTCCCGAGCACTCGGTCTTGGGATTTTTTCCTCTGCTGTTTCTGTGCCTCAGTTGAGGGAATCTTTACCACGGGGGGCACAGAGGTCACAGGGGTAGAAGCCACTGGGGAGTGCGGGTTCTCCATCCCGGGCGGGATCACGATTTCCTGCGTTACTTTTTCGTCTATGGGCTTGACGGAGTTATGACGGTGCCCGTAGTGGAAGATGCCGACTACGGTGGGATGGGCGCGCGACAGGGAGCGGATGACACGGCCTTCGGCGCGGCCATCGGGGCGGATGGTACCGACTTCGACCAGGACCCGGTCGCCGTGCATGGAGGATCCGGTGGCGTGCGGAGCAATGAAGACATCGCCGGCGAGACGGGCCTTCAGATTGGCATCGAGCGAAGTGGCGTCGGGAATCACGAAGCCGAAGCCGTCGCGATGCATGGTCAGGCGGCCGACAAGCATGTTACGTGGCATCAGGTCTCAGGTCCTAGGTCTCAGGTCTCAGGGTTAGTCTCTAGCGCCGGGTTGGAGCGGACGGGCGGGGGCGTCCGTCTCTCCACCTACTTCAAATACTTCTCTTCCAGTACCCGCCGATGATGCAGTTCATGGCCAGCGATGATGTAAGCCAGGGCGCGCACCGTGACCTCGTTGCCGGCGGCCGTACCGCGGCGGGTCCAGGCGTTCTCGTCTAAATTGCGAAACAGCGAGACGGTGGCGCGGCGCACGGCGATATAGTCTTCGATCAAGTCAGACAGCGGACGCCGGCCGAGTGGGCCGTTGCGGACGTAGTCGTCCTGCTCGAAGCCTTCGATCGGAGTCGCGTCGCCGCGCGAAATGCGGAGAGCGCGATAGCTCATGATGCGTTCGGTATCGTTGACGTGGCCAAGTAATTCCTTCAGGCTCCACTTGTCCGGGGCGTAGCGCAGGTCGCCATCGGCTTCGGTGCGTCCGGAGAGCAAGAGAAGCGTCTGACGGCGCTGGTCGTCGAAGGCGGCAAGAATGTCGTTGCCCGGGACTTCGTTCTGACGGACCAGGCAGATGTAGCGGTCATAGTAGGGAGCGTACTCTCCGGATTGGGGCCGGACATAAGCGGCTGCGGTTGAAGACGTCGCGGTTGGAGTCGTTTCAGTCAAGGTCATGGGTTTCTCTTCTGGGAATGCACAGGGTCTGATTGTGCCCCCACGGCTCCATAGTATCGGAAGAGTATCGGATAGGAGTATCGCGATAGAAGAATTACCGCAGGGCGGGCAGGGCTTACACGGTGGAAGACACAACCGACCGTGCGAGTGCCGCGAGGGAACCATGAGGGGAACTATGAGAATCAATAAGAAAAGCTGGATTTCCACAGGGCAGGGCGTTTTGTCAGGAGTACAATTCGTTTTGGCCCCAGAAATGCGGCGCTGATTCAGAATCCCCTAAGGTTCAGAATCCCTTAATAACAAGGAAAGGATTTCGACGACAATGTGGAAGCCCACGAATCAACCTGCGACATCTGGCCGGCCGGCTGAGCCGGAGCGTCCGAGCGCCTCAGCGACGACGACACCGGTTACGAATATGAGTACGAGCGAGCCCGCTTCTATGCCGCGCCCGGTTGCGACCGCCACCTCCACTTCGGACCAGGCCACGATTGGCAAGTCGCTGGTGATTAAAGGCGAAGTGACTGGTTCTGAGTCTTTATATATTGATGGCCGGGTGGAGGGATCGATCAACCTCTCCGGCAATCGCGTGACCATCGGCCGCAATGGAGTGGTCGCGGCTAACATCAGCGCGCGGGAAATCGTGGTGCTTGGCAAGGTTCGGGGCAACCTGACCGCTAGCGACCGGGTGGACATCCGCAGTGATGGTTCGCTCACCGGCGATGTGGTGGCGGCGCGCATTTCGATTGAAGACGGCGCCTTCTTCAAGGGTGGCATCGACATCCGCAAAGCCGGAGGGGCAGTAGGCTCGAAGCCGGAAGAAGTGACGAAGAGTGTTTCGAACGCGGCGCCGGAACCGGCAATTGCGGCACGGGCGTAGAAGCGGCTCCAGGCTGTGGCCGCGAGCTAATTAAAGAAGAGGCATCCTTATTGAGGATGCCTCTTTTGCTGGAGCAGTGTGTGCGGCGACGCGGCAAGCCCCGTGTCTGCGGAGAATTTGTGCTCCATGCTCCTAGGGCTCTTTGCCGGTAGCTATCGTTTCCGCGGCTTGGCCTTCGGCGACTCGCGGAAACGCTGTTGTTTTTCTTCTGCGAAGATCCGCCGGCAATTCCGAACGCAACAACCAGAGGCCCGCGGCTACGGCTGCGGCCCAGGTTACGGAGCCGAGCGCCAGGGCCAGGAGATCGGCGCGGCGGCTGCCGTTGAGCGATAAAGTCCTCATGACTTCATAACTCAATCCGCCGGACACGGCGCCCACCAGCGCAGCCTTTCCTAGTTCTTTCCAGTTCATGCCGGGCAGCGGTACCATCCCGCGAATATGGAGGAGCAGGGCGATGGCGAGGGCGTTGGCGGCGATGCCAACGTCGGAGGCGATCGCGAGCCCGGTGACCGACAAGGTCCGAAAAAACAGCGCATAGATGGGTAGAGACGCGAGAGTGATGACGCTGGTGGCGATCATCGGGGTCAGGGTGTTGCCAGAGGCATAAAACGCGCGCGCATAAAGCGCCTGACTGGACCACAAAGCCAGTGATAGCGAAAACCAGAAAAAATAAATGGCGGTGGATTCGGAATCCGCGAAGGTGAAGTGCCCGCGGCGATAGACGAGATCGATAAGCGGGACGGCGATGGCCATCATCCAGCCAGTGATCAGCAGGGAAGCAGCGGTTATGCGATAGACCGAAGCATTCACTGTAGCGGCGAACTCGGCGAACTTTTTTTCTCCGAACAGGCGCGAGAAAAAGGGGAGCGATGCCTGGCCGGTGGCTTGTCCGAGAATTGCGATGGGAACGGCGAAGAGACGCTTGGCGTAGTTCAGCCGCGCGATGTCGCCGATTCCGCTGGAGGCAAAGTAGCGGAGGATCCAGTCGTCGGCGGTGACCAGCGAAACTCCCAGCATCAG
>DATFVD010000342.1:0-16807 GCA_035260505.1 Terriglobales bacterium | reverse complement strand
CGAAATCCGCAGCTTGTTCCCTCAACTCCGCAGCGATGACATCGTGGGCGGCAGCTTCTGCTCCACCGATGGCTTTGTCGATCCCTACAGCGCCATGATCGGATTCATGACCTGGGCGAGCGATCACGGCGCCACGCTGTGGAAGAACGCGAGCGTCACTGGAATCACGCGCGTTACTGGCAACGTTGCTGATAACCATGGGAGCTTCGAAGTCGCAACCACGCGCGAAACGGTCTCCACGCGCACGGTCGTAAACTGTGCCGGAGCATGGGCTGCGCCGATCGCGAAGATGGCGGGCATCGATCTTCCCGTCGAACCTTTGCGCCGCATGCTGGTTCCGACAGAACCGTTTGGCCAATTTCCGCACACCGCGCCCATGATCATCGACATGTCCACCGGCTTCCACTTCCGCCCCGAGAGCCGCGGATTCCTGCTGGCGTGGAACGATCCGGAAGAAACCCCCGGCTACAAAACTGATTTCGACGCGAGCTTCATTGAAAAGATCCTGACCCGCGCAGCGGATCGCGTGCCCGTTTTCGAAAATGTCGCGGTCAATCCCAGGCGGGCCTGGGCCGGACTCTATGAAATGACTCCGGACCATCACCCGATTCTTGGCGAATCTCCTGAAGTTCCCGGCTTCTTTTTCGCCAATGGCTTCAGCGGACACGGCGTGATGCACGCGCCGGCAACTGGGAAAATTCTCAGCGATCTGATTCTGAATGGGAAGACCGATTTGATCGACGCATCTTTGCTGAACTTCGCGCGCTTCGCGGAGGAGCGGATGATTCAGGAGACGGCGGTGCTGTAGTCGCCGCGCGATTCGCAACTGCATCATTTATCATGGCCGCGGAAAAGAACCTTAACCACAGAGGACACCGAGGTACACAGAGGCGCACAGAGGACACCTAAGGAATTCCTCTGTGTTCTCCTGTGTACCTCTGTGCTCCCCGTGGTTAAGGTTCTTGCAAAACGACATGCACCAGGAACTCAACTACTGGCTCACCACCGCTCAGATGCCCACTCCCCCGGCGCAGCCATTGCCGGAGAGCGTTGACGTTGCCATCATCGGCGCTGGATTCACGGGACTCTCCGCCGCGCTCTCGCTTGCCAAACGCGGTGCGAAAGTCGTCGTGCTGGAATCAGAAACCATCGGCTGGGGCGCGAGTTCGCGCAACGGCGGCATGGTCCTCACCGGACTGAAGCTTGGCGTCAACAAACTTGTCTCGATGTATGGACGCGAGCTGACGCGACGCATGTACGCCGCGTCGCTTGAGACCATCGACGCGGTCGAGCGCATCGTGAAAGAAGAAAACGTTGCCTGCGATTTCGTCCGCACCGGGCACCTCGAAGTCGCCTGCAAGCGGGCGCATTTTGATGGCTACGCCCGCCAGGTTGAAGTGATCGCCCGCGAATTCAACCATCAACTGCGCGTCGTGCCCCGCGACCAACTCCGCAGCGAAATCGGTTCCGATATCTATTACGGCGGCATGGTCGACGAAATCTCCGCCGGACTCAATCCCGCGCGCTACGTTGCCGGACTCAGTTTGGCTGCGATGCGTGCCGGCGCCCAGATCTGCGAACGCACGCGACTGCTTAACATCCAACGCGAATCACGAGAAGGTGCGCCTGGTTTCAGGCTTAACAGTTCTCGTGGCGCGGTGTGGGCGCGCAACGTGCTGGTTGGGACCAGCGGCTACACCGGCGCAGCGACTCCCGCGCTACGGAAGAAAATCATTCCGATCGGGTCGTTTATCATCACGACCGAAATTCTTCCGGAAGCGCTGGCGCGCGAACTGAGCCCGCGCAATCGTCAAATCTACGATTCCAAGAACTATCTTTATTACTATCGCCTCACCCCCGACCATCGCATGTTGTTCGGCGGCCGCGCCGCGTTCTTTCCGGAGACCGATCAAATCATCCGTAAGAGCGCCGAAATTCTGCGCCTGGGCATGATCGACGTCTATCCGCAACTGCGCGACACGAAAGTCGAGTACGTCTGGGGCGGCACGCTCGATTTCTGCTTCGACATCATGCCGCACGCCGGGCAGGTCGACGGCATCTATTTCGCGCTCGGATATGCCGGACATGGCGTTGCCATGGCCACATATCAAGGGCAGAAGATGGCGGAGTGGATTGCGGTAGGGAAGACCGACAATCCGTTTGCTGAGATTCCGTTCCCCGGCGCGCCGCTCGGGTTGTACAACGGCAAGCCGTGGTTTCTGCCGTTCGCGGGGGCGTACTACAAAGTTCTAGACTGGGTATCGTGAGAGAAGGAGGTCTGAGGTGTCAGGTGCCAGGTGCCAGGTCTCAGGAACAAAGTGAGCGGCATTTAGTTGTACTGGGAACCTGAGACCTGACACCTGAGACCTGTTTTCCGGAGAACCGCATGTCTATCTTTGGCCTTATCGAGTATGCCGATGCCAGCCCCGAAGTCCGAGGAATTTACGACGACATCATGGCGACGCGCAAGACGGACTGGATCAACAATTTCTGGAAGGCGATCGCGCACGATCCGGTAATGCTCAAGCGGACTTGGGAAGACATCAAGCAGATCATGGCTCCCGGAGCGCTCGATGCGCTCACCAAAGAAATGATTTATGTCGCCGTCTCGGTCACGAACCAGTGCGAATACTGCATCGCTTCGCATACCGCTTCGGCAATACACAAAGGCATGACCGACGCCCAGTTCAAAGAGTTGATGTCCGTTGTTGGCATGGCGAATGAAACGAATCGGCTCGTCGCCGGATATCAGGTGGAGGTCGACGACCGCTTCAAACCGCAGGCCGGCAAATGAAAACAGGTCGCAGGTGTCAGGTCTCATGAAAACCAAGAGCGCCTCAATCTCGAAACCTGACACCTGAGACCTTTCCCGTTGACAATGTGCTCCTCGCGAAGCTTTATAATCCATTTGCGGGAATCAAGACTCGAATCGTCACACGCGAATCGCGAGCGCGCTCGAAAGAGGTAAGGCATGGCCGAGATGGCGGTGATTCCAGTCGCAACCCATGGTTTCTTCCTGGACGGGAAGTGGCTAGAGGAGGGGGACATCGTCGATGTTCGCGCGCCCTATGACGGCGCCCTCATCGCGCACGTGTACCAGGGACGTCGCGAACACGCAGACGCCGCCATTGCCGCTGCCGTCAAGGCTTTCGGAACTACCCGGCGACTGCCCGCTTTCGAACGCCAACGAGTTCTGCGCCAGATTGCGGCCGGTATTCATGATCGCAAAGAGGAATTTTCCCGCACGATTGCGCTCGAAGCTGGCAAGCCCATCAAGAGCGCTCGCACCGAAGTTGATCGTGCTGCCTTTATTTTCAATATCGCTGCCGAAGAGACGGTTCGCGGCTACGGCGAATATTTGCCGCTGGATTGGCAGCAGTCGACCGCCGGACGTTGGGGCATCGTCAAGCGCTTTCCTCTCGGTCCCATCGCCGGCATCACGCCCTTCAATTTCCCCTTGAACCTGGTCGCCCACAAAGTGGCGCCGGCCATTGCCGCGGGCTGTTCCATGGTGCTCAAGCCGGCTCCCCAGACGCCGCTCAGCGCGCTTCTCCTGGCGGAAATTATCCAGCAAGCGGGATGGCCGGACGGCGGATTCAACGCGGTTTTGCTCTCCAATGAAGATTCCGGTCTGCTCGTCAGCGATGAACGCATCAAGCTGATCAGCTTCACGGGGAGCGCCGCCGTCGGGTGGGCGATCAAGAACAATGCGGGAAAGAAAAAAGTCGTTCTCGAGCTGGGAGGGAATTCGGGCGTCATTGTCCACAGCGACACGGATCTCGCTTATGCCGCCGACCGCTGCGTCACTGGAGGCTTTTCTTATGCCGGACAGTCCTGCATTTCCGTCCAGCGCATTCTGGTCGAGCACTCCATCTACGGAAAGTTCACCGAACTGTTGCTGGCGGGAGTCAGCAAACTGAAGGTCGGAGATCCGCTCGACGAGTCGAGCGACATTGGCCCGCTCATCCGCGAGAGCGACGCCATCCGCGCTGCCGACTGGGTACAGGAAGCGGTGCGGGGTGGGGCACGCCTGCTCTGCGGTGGCAATCGCAAGGGTTCTCTGTTCGAGCCCACCGTGCTGACTGGCACCAAACCCAGTATGAAAGTGAATTGCCAGGAGATTTTTGCGCCGGTAGTAACCGTGGAGCCCTACAACGATTTCGCGTCCGCGCTGAAACAGATCAACAATTCTGCCTACGGCTTGCAGGCCGGACTCTTCACCCGCGACGCCAAACTCATCTTTCAGGCTTATGACGAACTCGAGGTCGGAGGCTTGATCGCCGGAGATGTCCCCACATTCCGCATTGACCACATGCCCTATGGCGGCATTAAAGATTCCGGACTTGGCCGCGAGGGCGTGCGCGACGCAATTCAGGAAATGACGGAACCAAAATTGCTAGTCATGAACTTGCGCTGAAGTTTCATTCTCACGCTAATTATTCCAGAGACGAATTCACAATGCGTTACCCTGAATATCTAACTTTCGGTCCGGATCATGAAATGCTTTCAGATTTTCTCAAGATTCAATTGCGGAAAAATGAAATCCCAAATTGGCACTCGAGTTGCCCTAAAGAAAAACTGCGCAACCTATACCATTACGCTAATCAACTGTTATACTCACCTGTTTCAGTGACGTGCGTCGCAACAGAACGCACGTAAATTCATACGAATGCAGTAAGCCGGGAGCGGCGCGAGCCAATTCCTTAATTTTTTATAGACCTCACATTCAATGCAGATCTTTCCGCGCAGCAGCAACGCCATCGCTCGGGCCTCTCTGGTCCTGGTTGTTCTCGCCGTGGGCGGGCTATTCTGGGTCCTGGCGCAACTGGAGCGCACTCCCTACATCACGATGGCGGGAGTTCGGAAGTCGCAGCCTGTTCCGTTCAGCCACCAGCACCACGTGACGGGACTCGGCATCGACTGCCGCTACTGCCACACCTCGGTCGAACAGTCGAGCTTCGCCGGCATTCCACCTACCAAGACCTGCATGAACTGTCATGCGCAGATCTGGACCAATGCGGCTTATCTGGAGCCGGTCCGCGAAAGCTTCCGTAGTGGCCGCTCCATCGAATGGACGCGCGTCAACCAGTTACCCAACTACGTATATTTCAATCACAGCATTCATATAAATAAAGGGGTGGGGTGCAATACGTGCCACGGTCCCGTCGATCAGATGCCGCTGATGTACCAGTATGCGTCGTTGCAGATGGAATTCTGTCTCGACTGCCACCGCAATACCGAGAAATATCTGCGCCCGCGCGAACAAGTGTTCAACATGCGCTATGAGCAGCCCTCCACGGGAGAGCCGGTCGTTGTGAAGGGAACGGCATACTCCGATCAGGAAACGCTCGGGAACGCGCTGAAGCAGGAATACAAGGTGCGCTCGGTGAAAGACATTACCAGTTGCAATACCTGCCATCGGTAGCGTCATTTTACTGAAAGCTGACGGCTGAGAGCTGAGAGCTGAACTTAAGATGAGCATGGACGAGCAAAAAACGAAGCCGGCCGGAATCAAAGTCGGAGCCGATGTGTGCCCGAGCAAGCGAAAGCAGCTTGACTTCGCGACGGTCAAGGAGCAGATCGAGGATACGACCGGCCCCGAGTACTGGCGCAGTCTCGAAGAACTGGCCGGCAGCGACGAGTTTCAGGAGATGCTCCATCGCGAGTTCCCGAAAGGCGCTTCCGAGTGGCTCGACGACTTTTCGCGCCGCGGATTTCTAAAGACGATGGGCGCGTCGCTGGCGCTCGCTGGTCTAACTGGCTGCACGCGGATGCCGACCACCGAAATCGTGCCCTATGTGAAGCAGCCGGAAAATGTCATTCCCGGCCGCCCCAAGTTCTACGCGACCGCGTTCACCCTCGGCGGCTATGCTTCGCCAATTCTGGTCGAGAGCCACATGTTCCGGCCGACGAAGGTCGAAGGCAATCCCGAACACCCCGCCAGCCTCGGCGGTACGGACGTTTATGCGCAGGCTTCCATTCTCGATCTCTATGATCCCGACCGAGCCCAGAACATCACATATATGGGGGATGTCCGTTCATGGAACGGCTTCATGGAAGCTGTGCGCGGCCCCATGAATGTGCAGAAAAGCATGGCGGGCGGCGGCGTCCGTATTCTGACGCAGACTGTTTCCTCGCCCGTGCTGGCGGCGCAGATTCGCAGCTATCTCGAGGCTAATCCCGCGGCTAAGTGGCACGTTTACGAGCCGATTAATCGCGACAACGTGGTCGAAGGCGCGAAGTTGGCTTTCGGCGAGCCGGTTGAGACGCGGTACGACTTGTCGAAGGCCGACGTCATCGTTTCGCTCGATGCCGACTTCCTCTATGCGGGATTTCCGGGCTCGGCGCGGTACACGCGTGATTTCGCTGCACGGCGCAATCCTGATGCCAACATGAACCGGTTGTATGTTGTCGAGAGCACACCGAGTTCGACGGGGATGAAGGCGGATCACCGACTGCCGGTGCGGGCTGCGGATGTCGAGAACCTGGCCCGCACATTGGCGAGCGCGGGCGGTGCGACTGCGAGCGGCACGTCCAGTGAACAGCAAAACTTTATCTCCGCGCTCGCGAAGGACCTGCAAGCGCACAAAGGTTCCAGCGTCGTCATCGCCGGCGATCATCAACCTCCTAACGTTCATGCGCTCGCGCATGCCATCAACCAGTCGCTTGGAAATGTTGGCAAGACGGTCTTCTACGCCGAGCCGGTTGACGCAAATCCCGTTAACCGCAACCAGTCGCTGCACGCGCTCGTCGAAGACATGCGCGCGGGCAAGGTTGACCTGCTGCTGATTCTCGGTGGTAATCCTGCCTATGACGCACCCGCCGAACTCGAATTCGCTTCCGCCCTGAAATCGAATGCCGTCAATTTAAAAATATTTCTGGGCACGCATCGCAATGAGACCGCCGAACTTTGCCAGTGGCACGTGCCCGAAGCGCACTATCTCGAGTCCTGGAGCGACGCTCGCGCTTACGACGGAACGGTCAGCATCGTTCAGCCGTTGATCGAGCCGCTTTACGGCGGCAAGAGTGCGCACGAGATTATCGCTATCCTGGCGGGCCAGTCCGGCATCACTGGACACGATCTCATCCAGGGCTACTGGCAGAAACAGCACAGCGGCGCGGACTTTGACGCCTATTGGCGTAAGTCTCTTCACGACGGCTGGATAGAAGGCACGACCTATGCGTCGAAAAATGTCGCGCTGAAAGCGACAAGCTTTCCGGCATCGCAATCCGCGCCGGGCACCACCTACGAGATCAACTTCCGCCGTGATCCCTCGATCTATGACGGGCGCTTCTCGAACAACGGCTGGTTGCAGGAACTTCCGAAACCCCTAACCAAGCTGACTTGGGACAATCCCATCATGATCGGTCCCGCGATGGCCGAGCGGCTGAAGCTGAATTTCAAAGACGTCGCCGAGGTCGAATTCAACGGAAAGAAAGTCAGAGGTCCCGTCTGGATTCAGGCTGGCCATCCCGACAACTCGATCACGGTCTTCCTCGGCTATGGACGCACGCGCGCTGGCCGCATTGGAACCGGCACCGGCTTTGACGTTTACCCGCTGCGCAGCAGTCAGACTCCGTGGTTTGCGAACGGCGCACAACTTCGTGCTACTGGCGATGTATATCAACTCGCAAGCACCCAGGGCTATCAGACAATGGAAACTCCTGTCGGCGAGCGTCCGCTGGTGCAGGAGCGCAGCCTTGAGGAGTACAAGAAAGAGCCGAACTTCGCGAAGGAAGGCGAACCGCGGGCCGACCTCACGCTTTACAAGCCCTTCGACTATTCAAAGGAGACTTACTCCTGGGGCATGGCGATCGACCTGAATTCCTGTGTGGGGTGCAACAACTGCATCGTCGCCTGCCAATCGGAAAACAACATCGCTGTGGTCGGCAAAGAGCAAACCCTCAAAGGCCGCCACATGCACTGGCTGCGTGTGGACGCATACTACAACGGACCGCGCGATAATCCCAAGGGCTTCTTCCAGCCTGTGCCCTGCATGCAGTGCGAGAATGCGCCGTGCGAGCTGGTTTGTCCGGTACAGGCGACGATTCACAGCAGCGAAGGTCTGAACGACATGGTCTACAACCGCTGCGTCGGCACGCGCTATTGTTCGAATAATTGCCCGTACAAAGTGCGGCGGTTCAATTTCCTGCTCTTCCAGGACTGGGAGACGCCACAGTTCAAGCTCATGCGCAATCCCGACGTGACCGTGCGTAGCCGCGGCGTCATGGAAAAATGCACCTATTGCGTGCAGCGCATCAGCGAGCATCGCATCGATTCCGAGCGCGCCGACTCGACGATCAAAGATGGTGAGTTGCAGACGGCCTGCCAGCAATCTTGCCCGGCCAACGCCATCGTCTTCGGTAACCTCAACGATCCGAGCAGCCAAGTCAATAAATGGAAAGCGCAGGCGAGAAATTACTCCATGCTGGCTGAATTGAATACGCGGCCGCGCACGACGTATCTCGCGGAAGTCCGCAACCCTAACCCTGAGTTAGAAGAAGCGAAAGCATAAGTGGAGCGCAGGTAGGCATGGCGACCAATACGCAAATACCCGTGGAAGACAGGCGAGTGCCGGTAATCGCACCGGGCCATACCTTCTCCACCATCACCGAGAAGATCAGCAACATCGTGCTGAAGCGCCCCGTCTCACTCGGATGGATCCTCGGCTTCCTGATCGTATTCTCGATGCTAAACATGCTGATGGTGGCGCTCGGATACCTGTTCATCAAAGGTACGGGGATCTGGGGCATCAACATCCCCGTCGGTTGGGGATTCGCCATCGTTAACTTTGTGTGGTGGATCGGTATCGGTCATGCGGGCACGCTGATTTCTGCCATTCTTGCTCTCCTGCGGCAGACCTGGCGCAACTCCATCAACCGCTTTGCCGAAGCCATGACGCTGTTTGCCGTGGCCTGCGCCGGCATCTTCCCGCTGGTTCACACCGGACGCCCGTGGCTCGCGTACTGGCTCTTTCCGTATCCGAACACCATGAACTATTGGCCGAACTTCCGCAGCCCACTGGTCTGGGACGTCTTTGCGGTTTCGACCTACCTCACGATTTCGCTGGTGTTCTGGTTTATGGGATTGATTCCCGATCTCGCCACCTTGCGTGATCGCGCCGAGAATCCCTGGCTCCAGCGCATCTACGGACTCCTCGCTATGGGATGGCGCGGTTCAGCGCGGCACTGGCACCGTTATGAGACGGCCTACCTACTTCTCGCCGGCCTCGCGACACCGCTGGTGCTCTCCGTGCACACGGTCGTAAGCTTCGATTTCGCGGTTAGCCTGGTCCCTGGCTGGCACACCACGATTTTTCCCCCGTACTTTGTCGCGGGGGCCATCTATTCCGGTTTCGCCATGGTTCTTTGCCTCGCGATTCCGATCCGCGCTATTTATGGACTACAGGATTTCATCACCCTGCGGCACCTCGAGAACGCAGCCAAGGTCATGCTTGCCACTGGCCTTATCGTGGCTTACGGGTACGGCATGGAAGCGTTCATGGGATGGTACAGCGGAAACCAGTTCGACTCGTTCCTGCTCTGGAACCGGCTCCATGGCCCGTATCGGATGTGGTATATGGCTTTGCTTGCCTCCAACATTTTCATTCCGCAGGTTCTGTGGCTGAAGAAATTCCGCGTCTCCACAGGCTGGCTCTGGCTCATCTCGTTCGTGGTGCTCGTCGGGATGTGGCTCGAGCGCTTCATTATTGTCGTCGTCAGTTTGACTCGCGACTTCGTGACTTCTTCGTGGGGCCAATACTATCCAACCAAGTGGGACTGGATGACGTTCTTCGGCACCATCGGCATGTTCCTGACTTTCATGTGGCTGTTCGTGCGTGTGCTGCCCATGATCTCCATCAACGAGTTGCGCACTTTGCTGCCGGAGGCGCAGGTGCATGAAGGGACGGAGGTGAAGCAATGAGCGATTCTTCCACCTATGAATCTCCCGTCCGCGATTCTTCGATCTATGGATTGATGGCCGAATTCGACTCTGCGCAAGAACTGGTTGCCGCCGCTCACAAGACTCACGAAGCGGGCTACAAGAAGATCGATGCCTATAGCCCGTTCCCCATTGAGGGCCTTGCAGAAGCTATCGGCTTTCATAAGAACCGCGTGCCGCTTGTGGTCCTCATTGGCGCACTCATCGGTGGGATATCGGCATACTCGCTTCAGTACTGGGTCGCAACGATCACCTATCCTGTCAACGTTGGCGGACGCCCATTTCACTCCTGGCCATCGTTTATCATCGTGACCTTCGAGCTGACGATTTTGTTTGGCGGACTTTCCGCGGTTATCGGCATGCTTGCCTTGAACGGCCTCCCCATGCCATATCACCCCGTATTCAACGTGCCCGAATTCGCCAAGGCCTCGGAAAATAAATTCTTCCTGGTCGTATTTTCGAGCGACCCGAAATATGACGCCGCCCGCACGCGCTCGTTTCTCACCGGCCTCGCTCCACGCATGATCGCGGAGGTGCCAAGCTAGTCATGGGTACCACGCTCAACCTCCGAAAAGTTTTCCCCGCGCTGCTGGCGCTAATCGCCATTACTGCCGGTTGCCGCCTCGACATGCACCTGCAGCCATATTATCGGCCCCTGGCAAAGAGCGATTTTTTCGCTGACGATCGCTCTGCCCGGTTGCCGGTCGACGGCACGGTCGCTCGTGGCGATCTCCGCGAGGATACGTATTTCTACACTGGAAAAATCGGCGGCAATCCCGGTGACTATATGCCGTTCCCGGTGACCGCCGAAGTCCTTGCCCGCGGACGCGAGCGGTACAACATCACGTGCACACCATGCCATGGACGTGTCGGTGACGGCAAGGGCTTCATCCCCACGCGCGGTTTCCGCCAGCCACCGTCGTTTCACATCGAGCGTCTGCGCAAAGCACCGATCGGCTATTTGTTCGACGTCGACACCAATGGCTTCGGCGTGATGCCCGATTATGCCGCGCAGGTTTTGCCGCGCGACCGCTGGTGCATTGCAGCCTACATCCGCGCGCTGCAACTGAGTCAGAATGCAACTTCGGCCGACGTTCCGGCTGGACAAAAAGTTCCGTCACCTGCGCCTAAGTTCCGCGACATTGGCAATGGAGCCACGCTGCCCGAGGCTGCGCCCGCGCCGCCCATCGCCGAACCAGAAGGGGAGGCCAAGTGACCACGGCCGCTTTCAAATTGAATAAGTCGGACCTGATGGCCCCACCCGTGGCCGAGAAGATTCAGACGCAGTCGTTATTTATCGGCTTGGTCGGCGCTGTTGCTTCCATCGCCGGCGCGTTCCTTGCTCCCGGCAGTTTTTATTCCGCCTATCTCATTGGCTTCATGTTCTGGCTCGGCCTCTCGCTAGGATGCATGGCCATCCTGATGCTTCACCACCTGGTAGGCGGGGCTTGGAGCATCGTGATTCGGCGCATACTGGAATCGGGCATGATGACGCTGCCCCTCATGTTCGTGCTCTTCATCCCGATTTTGCTGCATCTCCCCAGGCTTTATCCCTGGGCCCAGCCCGACAAACTGGCCTCCGATGCCAAGATGGCCGATATCGCGCACAGCTACCTCAACTTCAATGGCATCCTGTTGCGCTACATCCTTTATTTCGTCATCTGGTTCGGGATGGCCTACTTCCTGAATCGCTGGTCGACCGAGCAGGACTCAATCGCTGGCCAGAGCACTCTGCGTTTCCGCGCCATGAGTTCGATTGGGCTCGTGATCTACTCGCTGACGATTTCGTTCGCGGTGATCGACTGGGTGATGTCGCTGCAAGCGCGCTGGATCTCGACTATCTACGGCCTGCTCTTCGTCGCGGGTGAAGCGCTTTCCGCCTTTTGCTTTGTCGTGGTAATCGAGAGGATCCTCGGCAAACGCAAACCGATGTCCGAATACCTCACCGATACCGAGGTCCACGACCATGGCAAGTTCATGCTCGCTTTCGTCATGGTCTGGGCTTACTTCAATTTTTCGCAGTGGCTCATTATCTGGGCCGGCAACCTGCCCGAAGAAATTCCGTGGTACGTTCGCCGTCTGAATGGCGGATGGGAGACGGTCGGCCTGTTCCTCGTGGTCTTCCACTTCGCGATACCTTTTGCGTTGTTGCTCTCGCGGCAGTTGAAGCGCAAAGCACGAACTCTGGTTCGGCTCGCTTCCTGGCTTATCTTCATGCGCATCGTCGACATCTTTTGGCATATCGAGCCGTCGGCGCATGCTACGTTTCACCTCAGCTGGCTGCATTTCACGATCGTGGCGGGCATCGGCGGTCTTTGGATGGCCTACTTCTTCCACAATCTGAGATCGCGTCCGCTGCTGCCCGTCAATGCGCCGCAGACCCAGAGGTTTTTGGAGCGGTCGCATGGGTAATGAAAGTCGTATGGGTGACGAAATATGAGCGACGAAATGATGAACCATGGCCACCCCGGCCACGAAACCGAGTTCGAACACGAGGACCTGGGCACGCGGGGCGTCTTCGCCTTCATGATCGGCCTCGTGGTTAGCGGCGTAGTCATCTATTTCATCATCGTCGGTATGTACTCGTTCCTCGATCGATACGAGCGGTCACAGATGGTTACTGCCAGTCCGCTGATTACGCCGTCAGGTAGTCTGTCGCGTGTAATGACGCAGGACGAAGTCGACAAACTGTTCAAGGAAAACGGCGCTCCGATGCTCGAAACCAACGAGCGCGGGCAGTTTCGCGATTTCCTGATGGATCAGGAAGACCAACTCAACAGCTACGGGTGGGTCGACGAAAAAGCCGGCGTGACGCACATTCCAATCGAGCGCGCCATGGAGTTGACGGTCCAGCGCGGATTACCCGTGTGTCCGCAAGGCTGTGCGGATGCAAACACAACGACCGCAAGCAAGTCGCCGCGCGCGCCGAAATCGTCCGGAGAAGGAAAAGGCAGTGCGAAGTAAAAGCTGGCTCGCCAATTCGATCACCGTAGCAATTTTTCTGCTCATGCTCTCGGTCGCTCCGGTGCTTGTTTCAGCACAGGGCGCACGGGGTCCGATGATGGGCGGCGTCATGAGTCCGCCTGCCAGCCAGCGGCCTCCGGGACTTCAATTCGTTGGCATTGAGCAACATCTCAATGCTGAAGTTCCCGTCGATCTGGAATTCCGCGACGAACTCGGTAACCCCGTGAAACTCGCCGATTACTTCGGCCACGGACGCCCCGTGATCCTGAACCTGGGCTACTATCAATGCCCCATGCTCTGCAGCGAACTTCTGCGAGGGCTGGTCGGTTCGATGAAGGCACTTACATTCGATCTTGGCAAAGATTTCGACGTCGTCACCGTGAGTTTCGACCCGCGCGAAACCACCGAAATGGCTGCCGCCAAAAAGCGGGACATCATTAATCGCTACGGTCGAGCGAACGCCGATCAAGGTTGGCACTTCCTGACCGGCAAAGCTGACCAGATCAATGCGCTCACCAGATCGGTGGGCTTCCAATATCAGTTTGACCCGAAGACCGAACAGTACGCCCACGCCGCTGCGATCGTTATGCTCACGCCCGACCGCCACATTTCGGGATACTTCTACGGAGTCGAGTTCCCTCCGAAGGATCTGCGCCTCGGCCTGGTGGAGGCGTCGCAAAACCGCATCGGCAACATCGGGGATCAGGTTCTCCTCTACTGCTATCACTACGATCCCAGGACCGGCAAATACGGCGCCATCATCAGCAATATCCTGAAGCTGGCGGGGCTGGCTACCATGCTCATTCTGGGAACATTTATGTTCGTCATGTTCCGCGCCGATCGGCGTTCTGCTCGACTTACCGATCGACCCACGGACCACGGTGGATTGGGGCGAGTTACGTAATTATGTCGAAATTTCTACCATTGTGGCCCGATCAGGCCTCGACCATGGCAAGCCAGGTGGATGCTCTCTACATCTATCTGCTGCTGGTCTCTGGCATCATGACCGCGCTCATCTTTATCGCGGTCGCGGTGCTCGCGATTAAGTATCGTCGCGTGCCCGGACGTGATGCCCATCCGATTGAAGGGTCCACCATCCTCGAAATCAGCTGGTCGGTCATTCCTTTCTTTGTCATGCTGACCTTCTTCATCTGGGGCGCGGTCATATTTTTCGAGGAGCGCACTCCTCCCGCAAACGCGACCGAAGTCTATGTCGTCGCTAAACAGTGGATGTGGAAGATCGAGCACATGGAAGGCCAGCGCGAGATCAACGAGCTCCACGTCCCCTCCGGCCAGAACGTAAAGCTGATCATGACGTCGCAGGACGTGATTCACAGCTTCTTCATCCCCGCATTCCGCCTCAAGCAGGATGTGCTGCCCGGCCGTTACACCACGCTCTGGTTCAATGCCACCAAACCCGGCCGCTATCATTTATTCTGCGCCGAATATTGCGGAACCCAGCACTCGGGAATGGGCGGCGATATCATCGTCATGGAGCCGCAGCAATACGCGCAGTGGATGGCGGGGGGGCCTTCCGCTCCTCTGCAGGAAACCGGCAAGCAGTTATTTTCCCAACTCGGATGCGCCACCTGCCATCGTTTCGACGTCCAGGGTCGCGGTCCCAATCTGATCGGTATCTATAACAAGCCTGTTCTTCTCGAAGACGGACGCACCGTGATTGCCGATGAGAACTATGTTCGTGAGTCCATCCTTGATCCAACTGCCAAGATTGTGGGCGGCTTCAAACCGGTGATGCCAACTTTCCAGGGCATTATTAGCGACGAACAGTTGAACGCGCTGGTAGCCTATGTCAAATCGTTGAACCAGCAGCCATCCACGGGAACCGCCGGGCTGCAGAGCCAGCCCGCCTCTTCCCCGGCACAACCCCAGAAGATGCAGGTGCAATAGTTATGGCGAGCACGGCAATCCCGGCGAATCAGACTCCGAAGCTGAACTATCTCAATAACGGGCACAGCCTCAAATCCTGGCTGCTGACCACCGACCACAAGCGGATCGCGATTCTATATCTGATCTCTGTTACTGCCTTCTTTATGCTTGGTGGCTTCTTTGCCATGCTCATCCGGCTTGAACTGCTTACTCCGCAGGGCGACCTAATGCAGGCCGACACCTATAACAAGGTGTTCACTATGCACGGCATTGTCATGGTGTTCTTTTTTCTGGTCCCGGTCGTCCCCGCCATACTCGGCAACTTCCTGGTGCCGCTCATGATCGGCGCCAAGGATCTCGCTTTTCCACGTATCAACCTGCTGAGTTGGTATCTCTACGTCATAGGCGGCGCGATCTTCCTGCACTGCATGCTGACCGGCGGCATCGACACGGGGTGGACGTTCTATACCCCGTACAGCACGGCTGGCAGCAACACCAATGTCGTTGAAGCCGGCCTCGCGGTCTTTATCGCGGGCTTCTCTTCAATCTTCACCGGACTCAATTTCATTGTCACTGTTCACCGGATGCGGGCGCCCGGCCTCACTTGGGACCGCCTTCCACTGTTCATCTGGGCCAACTACGCTACCAGCTTGATCATGATTCTCGGCACGCCGGTGATTGCTATCACCATGGTGCTTGTGGCCGCCGAACGCCTCTTCCACCTCGGCATCTTCGATCCCAGTCTCGGCGGAGACCCGGTCCTGTTTCAGCACCTGTTTTGGTTCTATTCCCATCCCGCCGTCTACATCATGATCCTGCCTTCAATGGGCGTGATCAGCGAACTGATTGCCTGCTTCTCTCGTAAACGTGTATTCGGATACAACTTTGTCGCAATGTCGAGTGTCGCCATCGCCGTCTTCGGATTTCTGGTGTGGGCGCATCACTTGTTCGTGGCCGGCATATCGCTCTATGCCGCATTGGTCTTTTCCTTCCTGAGCTTTCTCGTGGGCGTGCCCTCCGCCGTCAAAGTCTTCAACTGGACAGCCACGCTCTACAAAGGTTCGATCTCCTACGCCACGCCGATGCTCTATGCCTTTGGTTTTATCGGTCTGTTCACCATTGGCGGATTAACCGGACTCATACTGGCCACCATCGGCATCGACGTTCACGTTACCGACACTTATTTCGTCATCGCCCACTTCCACTACGTCATGGTAGGCGGTGTACTTATGGGGTATCTCGGAGGGCTGCATTTCTGGTGGCCGAAGATCAGCGGACGGATGTATCCGGAAGGCTGGGCTAAACTGTCGGCGTTGTTCGTTTTCGTCGGCTTCAACCTGACATTCTTTCCGCAATTCATTCTCGGCTACGTCGGCATGCCGCGCCGCTACTGGCAGTATCCACCCGAGTTTCAGGTGCTGAACGTGCTGTCCACTGCTGGCGCCAGCATCCTCGCCGTCGGCTATCTGCTGCCGATGATCTACCTTCTCTGGTCGCTGCGCTACGGGCCGATCGCCGAGGCGAATCCATGGGGAGCCGCTGGTCTGGAGTGGCAAACTACGTCTCCGCCGCCCACGTTCAATTTTGACGAGACTCCGGTCGTAACCTGGGAAGCTTATAACTACGAAGAGATCCCAGCACCGAAGGAACTGGAGGCTCCCGTTGCACGATAGCCAAGCAGCCACCGGCCAAATTACGACGATGGAACACGAAGCTCACAATCCTGCGCTGCTCCACCACTTCGCCGACGCTCAGCAACAGAAGAACGCCGCCTCACTTGGCATGTGGCTGTTCCTGGTGACGGAAATCATGTTCTTCGGCGGCATGTTCTGCGCCTACCTCATCTACCGCCTCACCTACTTCAACGCATTCGCAGCCGGAAGTCAGCAACTCAGCATCGCGCTCGGGGCTTTTAATACCGCCGTGCTGATCATCAGTTCGGTTACGGTTGTATTGGCGGTGAAAGCGGCGGAGGCCGGCAAGCGCAAAGCTCTGGTCACGTACCTGGTCATT